>NZ_JASMRI010000020.1:0-94093 GCF_041431375.1 Flavobacterium sp. Arc3
TAGGTGGTCATTTTGAATTGGAATCAGGTGGTCACTTTAAATTGGAATTGGGTGGTCAATATCACTGGAATTTGCAAACAAGCACAAAAAAGGCTTTTATACAATTGAATTAAGTGTAGAAGGTTGTCTGGATTTGCTTTTTACTGTTGCTAATTTAATTAAGGTGTCCATTTTAGCACTTGATTCAGATGAAATATGTTCTAATCAGGTACAAAACCCACCAACTAATATAACGAATATATTAGAAATAGCGCTACAGCTATTGCCTTATGACGAAGCAGAATTTTTAGACCAGTCAAGAGAATTACTTTTGATGGAAAACGAAAATGATATTCCTGAAACATAAGAATAAAAGATAGTTTTTCTATTACATTGTCTCCTATCCTCACCATATTTTGACTATGATTTAGAGAAAAGCGAAACCTATCTTTGTATGGAAGTGTGATTTATGTCGAATTAGTAAAAGACTGTCTTGGCTGTCGTTTATTATTGAAAAAAGGAGGTGTGTGATGAAAAATGAAGAGGAGAATGAAAAAAGCAGAATCACTCCAGAGAAAGCTTTGGAGTTGTTTTATAGGGATAATGAGGGTTTAATTCTTAAACTCGATAAAAAATCATTTTGCGATGCTAAAACAAATGCTGAAAATAATCAAATTAAGTCGAGCAATTTGTCAATTTTAACAATTCGAGAGGTTGCTATCAAATTAAAGTTAATTAATAGCGAAGCAGCTAAAAAATGGTTAGAAAAAAGAGGAATCAGAATTCATAAATTTTCAAAACAAAATATTGTTTACGAAATTGAAGTTATATGCGAAATCGACAAACCTTTTGTAAAATCTTTAAGATTGAAATACCCCTTAAAATGGAAAGAAATATATAGAAATCTGGTTAAAGATCAGAATGTGTATGAACTATTGGTTTTACAACTAGAGGGAGAGTTAGATTACATTCCAACCACCAAGGTGAAAAGGAATATAGGGGATGAGAAACTATATAATGATTTAATGAAATGAATAAGTTAGTATTACCAAAGAAAAAATATAAAGGAATTAAGATTTATTGTAGAATTTGTAAGGTAGATAATCCTAAATGTAATCATTTTGAAAGCTTTACATATAGAGTAAGAGTTCATATCCCAGGAACTCTTAAGAGTGTCAAGTCTAAAATATTAAACTCAAAGATTTATAGTGATGCTGTAATTGAAGCTATTAATTTTGAAAAGCACTTAAAAACCAATAATTATCAAACAATAGTAGTTGATTCGGCAGAAGGAAATGATTATTCTGTTATTGATTCCATAATAAAGTATAATCATTATTTAAATGGTGAAAGTGAATATGCTCAATTTAAAAAGAGTGTTACTAATGAACATCGTAAAGAATTAATACGATTTTGCAAATATTTTGCTAAGACATTAAAGAAGAATAAAAACATTGAGTTGACTAGAATTAAAGATGTTAGTAGGCAAGATGTGTCTAATTTTTATTCTTGGGCTGATAACCATTATAGCCCGAAAACTTTTAATAAATGTCTGAATGGAGTCAAAGGTTTTTTTGATTTTCTCATAGATATTGAAGAAATTGAAATGAAGAATCCTTTTAGAAAGTATTCCCGGAAACAGATATCAAAAACAAATATTGATTCTGTCACCAGAGAAGAGTTTACTAAAATTCTTGAGGCGGTCGATACATATAGCCCTTTTGTTATTCTTGGGGGTAGAGGAGAGCGGAAAAACATGTTTAAGCCGTATTTGAAAGATGGTTTTAAATTGTTTTTGTTAACTGGTGGAAGGCGAGAAGAAATTGTAGATTTACGGTGGAGTGATATTTATGAAGCTGTTAGTGGTGTGAAATTTTTTAGAATCCAAAACTTAAAAGTAGAACGAAGCCGAAATATTGATGGATTATATAAATACATTCCAATAAATTCTGATTTGTTTGACTTACTAATGGAGATGGGATATCACGACAAAAAACAAACTGATGATTATATTTTAGTACCTGAAAGAAAAGTCCAATCAAAAACAATTATGGATTCACTTTCAAAATCTTTCACCCATTATAAAAATGGAGCAGGCATCAAAAAAGAGATAAGTTTGAAGAGTTTAAGGAAAACATATATCACTTGGGTGCATCAAGTCATGCAAAAAGAAACGGGATTATTAACATCACATTCAACTGCAAAGGTATTGGAGGCATACTATATAGATCCTCAAATTTTATCAGTAGTGGAAAAGGGGGCTGTTGAAATAAAAATATTTGGAGAAGATTCCTCACTCTAATTCCTCACTTTTTTTCTTTGGGTCGACCTGTTTGTTGATTTAATCCCAATAAAAAACCCTTAAACAGTTGATGTTTAAGGGTTTGTTTTTGTAGCGAGAACGAGATTTGAACTCGTGACCTCAGGGTTATGAATCCTGCGCTCTAACCGACTGAGCTACCTCGCCAAATGTTCAAAGAATAACAATCCCTGAACGCGGGTGCAAATATAAAAATAATTTCACAGCATACAAGCAAAAAACAAAGAAAAAAAAATATTTTTAAAAACGTTTTTTTTATGGAATTATATTCTATATATTCGAGAAAAAATATAAATGTAGCTCATGGATTTAAAAGTACGTTACGAAATAGAGTTCCCCATAAATTCTTCTCCGCAATTATTGTATCAATATATTTCGACTCCATCTGGATTGTCAGAGTGGTTTGCAGATAATGTAAATTCTCGAGGTGAGTTTTTCACCTTTATATGGAATGATTCTGAGGAAAAAGCTAGACTTGCCTCAAAGAAATCAGGCGAAAAAGTAAAGTTTAAATGGGTGGATGGTAACGGTAAAGATACTGAGTACTTTTTTGAACTACATATTTTAGTCGATGAGCTAACCAAAGATGTTTCGTTAATGGTGGTTGATTTTGCTGAAGAAGATGAAATTAATGAAGCGACTCAATTATGGGGAAACCAAATTTCAGATCTTAAACATCTAATTGGATCTGTATAGTAAAATTGTATATTATAACTTACATTTGCCCTAAACTAAATTTAGGGCTTTTTTTATGATTAATTTTAATGGAACTATTGTATCTCAGGATAATAATATATTGACGCAGAATCGTGCTTTCTTATATGGTGATGCCGTTTTTGAAACGGTTAAAATCGTAAACTCTAAAATTCTTTTTTTAGAAGATCATTATTTTAGGCTGATGGCGTCCATGCGCGTGGTTAGAATGGAGATTCCGATGGATTTTACCATGGAGTACCTAGAAGAGCAAATTCTTTCTTTAGTAGCTAATAATTCGTTGTCGAGTTCGTCTCGTGCCAGAATTACTGTTTTTAGGAAAGATGGTGGGTATTATTTACCTCAAACTAATACAGTCTCTTTTTTGATTCACACCATAGGTATAGAAGATAAGCTTTATTCATTCATTGAGGGGAAATATGAAGTTGATTTATTTAAAGATTTTTATGTTACTAAGCAATTGCTTTCTTCTATAAAAACAACTAATAAAATTCTAAATATCACGGCTAGTATTTTTGCTAGTGAAAATGGATTTGATAATTGCTTGCTATTAAACGATAGTAAGAATGTTGTTGAAGCAATTCAAGGAAATATTTTCATGCTTACTGGGAGCAAATTAATTACCCCGCCAGTTTCTGAAGGTTGTCTAAATGGAGTGATGAGGAAACAGGTATTAGCATTAGCTAAAAAGATGGATAACTTGCAAGTAGTAGAAGAGGTAATCTCTCCTTTTGACTTACAAAAAGCGGATGAATTGTTTGTTACAAATGTGATAAAAGGAATACAACCCATAACAAAATACAGAAAAAAAGAGTTCCGTATTGACTTGGCAAAAATGCTGTTACTAAAATTAAATGAAGTGGTAAGTGCGACTTAGTTTAAATAAGGATTTTCTGGAGCATTAGACCAGATCATGTAATCGCCTCCTAACTCTAGGATTTGTTCTTTCCAGAAATGAGCAGAAGTCTTACCTATTATCTTGTTTTTATAGCTATTTGGAGCAACAATCCACGAGTTTGATATCATTTCCAACTGTAGTTGATTTTCTTCCCATCCAGTGTAGCCTAAAAAGAAACGGATATTGTTTTTATTTATTTTTCCATTATTGATGAGCGCTTTTGTGGACTCAAAGTCTCCGCCCCAATAGATACCGTTAGAAATTTCTATGCTATTTGGTATAAGTTCTGGAATATTGTGGATAAAGTAGAGGTTGTCTTGTTCAACAGGTCCTCCATTATAGATTTTAAAAGAAGCATTGATTTCAGGGAGTAAATCATTGATTGTATATTTCAATGGTTTATTGATAATAAAACCTACTGATCCTTCCTTGTCATGGTCTGCTAGTAAAATTACAGATCTATTAAATGATAGATCTCCAATTATAGAAGGCTCTGCTATAAGTAGTTGTCCTTTTATTAAGTTTTCTGAAATCATAATACCGTAATTTTTTTAATAAATTTAAGAAAAAATAACAGAAATAACCAAATAAAATCGTTTAAAGGCAAAAAAAAACCTTCCATCAGGAAGGTTTTTATTATAATAGCTTTGAAATCTTACAATTAGTTTACTGCACTTTCTAATTCTGCACCCGCTTTGAATTTTACAACATTCTTAGCTGCGATTTGAATAGTTTTTCCTGTTTGAGGGTTTCTACCGTCTCTTGCTGCTCTCGCAGAAACTGACCATGATCCGAAACCTACTAGTGATACTCTACCACCAGCTTTCAAAGTTCCACTTACATTTCCTAAAAATGACTCTAAAGCTAATTTTGCAGCTGCTTTTGTAATTCCTGCATCAGCAGCAATAGCATCGATTAATTCTGATTTGTTCATAATAATAGTTATTAATTGTTGGTTAAAAAAAAATTGTTAATACACAAATTTAGCAGGAAATCCCTTCCTCGCAAGCGTTTCCGTGGATTTTAGTTGGTTTTGTTGATAACTTATTTTTTTTGTTCATAAAACCACTGTTATTTGTTGTGATTTGTAAAAACCACCCTGTTTTGTTGAGGTTAGTAGACTTTTGCGTCGGCAGAAAACGTGATTCCATTGAGGAATGCAGGTGTTGTCATCTTTTTTTTGCCAGGAAACTGTAAACTTAGAACCTGAATAAACCCATTTTCTATTGCTATTTTCATTTCTTTCTTAGTACAGATCATAGTACCAATAGCTAAATCATGATCTTCAAGTAGTATCTTAGCATCATAGATTTTTACATTCCATTCTTCATTTTTGTCTAAAAACACACTCCAGGCAGCAGGGTAAGGGCTCAGGCCTCTAATTAGGTTATTGATTTCTGAAGCTGATTTTTTCCAATCGATTTTGCAATTTTCTTTGTTAAGTTTAAATGCTGATTTGATGTCAGAGGAATCAGTCTGAATGGTGGTGGTTACATTTCCTTTTTCGATTAGCTCCAAAGTGCTTATTACGGTTTCACTACCCAAATGCATTAAACGGTCGTGCAAGTGTCCCGCGTTTTCATTTGAATCAATCTCAATTTCTGAACTCATGATCATCGCACCAGTATCAATCTTGTCGTCGATAAAAAAAGTGGTGACTCCTGTTTTTGTTTCTCCGTTTATTATTGCCCAGTTTATAGGTGCAGCCCCACGATAATTGGGTAGGAGAGATGCATGAAGATTGAAGGTGCCTAATTCAGGCATTTCCCAAACTACTTTAGGTAACATTCTAAAGGCAACAACAATTTGCAAATTTGCATTTAGAGACTTCAATTCGGCTAACAAAGATTCTTCTTTAAGATTGGTAGGCTGTAATAGTCTTAAATTGTTTGCTATCGCGTATTCCTTTACCGCTGAATATTTTAATTTTTGGCCACGGCCTGCTGGTTTATCGGCGGCCGTAATAACCCCGACAACCGTATAGTTGTTTTTCATTATAGTATCCAAAATGCCAACGGCAAATTCTGGTGTTCCCATAAATACGATTCTTAATTTTTCCATTATATTTTTAAGGTATATTTATTATTTGATTTTATCAGGATACGTTCGTTTTCTAATAGTTGTTGTAGTACAAATATAATATCGTCTGATTTTTTATTTGTTTTATTTTCAATCTCTCTGGAATTTAAATCCTCGATGTTTAGTAAGCAGATTATTTCTTTTGAAAGACTAGAACTATCTGTTTTCTTATTTTTTTTAGTAATACAGTAGGAGCATATGCCACAATCAGTACTTGTTTTTTCGCCAAAATAGCTCAAAATCAATTTGCTTTTACACACTTTTTGCTCATTAATATAATACAATACTGATTTAAGTTGGTCTTTTTTTAATTGATTTTGGTTTTCTAAATATTTAGAAACTCTGGAAATGGTTCTTTCGTCTTCCCGAATTTCATTAAAAATAAAAGAGGCATCATTGTTTTTTGATTGATAATCAACAATGTCTTTTTCTTTTAATTTCTGTAAAACGGTGAGTACTTGAGCTTCAGTATGTTTTGATTTTTTTGCGATTAATTGTAAATTAAAAGCAGTTTGCGTATCGTAAATTCCAGCATATGTTCTTAAGATGGCTAGAATGATTTCTTCGTCGTTGCGATTCAAACTCATGTAACGAATTAGCTCTTTAGAAGGAATAATGAACTGCAATAAAATTTTTTCTGAAAATTCTTGTGACAGTGTTATAATTCCTTGCCGATCTAAAAACTGCATTGCGTTGTATGTTTTTAACACTGGAAACTTATATTTTAAACAAAACTGATTCAAGTTGAATGAAAATCGTTCGTTGATTCCTTCTCCGTATGCAATCTGGAAAAAATTACATAGTTTATTATACATTTCGTTCAGAAACTTTTTGTCAGGAAGAATGTGGATAAACTGATTTTCGGCCTGTTTAATATCCGAAGGGTTTGTGAGTAGTACGGCAAACGCTTTTTCTCCATTTCTACCAGAGCGACCTGCTTCCTGATAATAATTTTCAAGATTTTCTGGTAGCTGAATATGAATTACGGTCTTGACATCTGCTTTGTCGATTCCCATTCCAAATGCATTTGTGGCAACAATAACCTGAGCCTTGTCTTCCATCCAAAGTTGCATATTCTTGTCCTTTTCCCTAGATGTTAGTCCGCCATGATAGTAAGTGGCCTTAAATCCTAAAGATTGTAATTGGGATGAAATTTCGACACAGGATTTTCTGTTTCTAACATAGATTATTGAGGATTGAGGATTTTTCTTTAGAATTTGTTCGATTCGAAAGAGTTTGTCTTCCACCTCAAAAACCATATAAGCAATGTTTTTCCTGGCAAATGATTTTTCAAAAATCTGCGGTTCATGTAAGCCGAGTTCGTTGATAATATCTTCTTTAACTTTAGGTGTCGCAGTTGCGGTTAAAGCTAAAAAAGGAACCGTAGGGAAATGTGCTTTTAAGTTGGAAATTTTTAAATAGGCTGGCCTGAAATCATGTCCCCATTGCGAAACACAATGTGCCTCATCGATGGTTATCAAATTGATAGGAAGATTTTTTATTCTTTCTAATATCCAGTCTGACTGCAGGCGTTCAGGCGATAAATAGAGGAATTTATAATTTCCAAATTGGCAATTATCCAACAGGTCAATCATTTCGTCAGATTTTATTCCGCCTGTTAATGCGATTGCTTTGATGTTTCGCTGTTGCAAATTGGCAACTTGATCTTTCATTAAGGCTACCAAAGGAGAAATTACCAAGCAAATTCCTTTGTTCATCATCGCTGGAATCTGAAAACATACTGATTTTCCTCCGCCAGTAGGCATTAAGGCAAAGGTATCCTTACCGCTTAAAACGGAATCAATGATTTCATTTTGCAACGACCTAAAGGAATCGTGTTTCCAGTATTTTTTTAGGATTTGTAATGCTTCTGACATCAATTATGAATTTGGATTACAAAATTCGAATTACAAATCAATGATCCATAGTTCCTACCTCAAACAACTAATTTACTTAGAAATTTCATCTAATATAAAAAGAATTCGGTTATCTAGAGTGTCTTTAGGGACTTCTGTAAGAGAATAACCATATCCTTCATAGGTTTCTATAAGGTGGTTTTGAATCAATTTTGCTTGTTCATAGTTTTCATAGCGAGCTTCGTCGCTCACATAAATGGCTTCCCATGGAGGAAGAATGAAAATTTTACTGTAGATGTGTTCTTTGCAAATAGCATCAAAAGAGGCAGGGTAGCTGTCTCCAATGTAATGCATATAGGCTAAAACATCAGGAATTCCGCGGTCAATAAATACAACATCATGCGGTTCATTTTGTGCGTCAACGAATTGTTTTTTTCTTCCTTCAAGAAGTAGTTCGCTGAATAATAATGGCTTTTCGAGAAATAATTGCTCGATACCTTGTTTTTTTGCCTCTAGGGTTACTTCTCTTGAAATTTCAGGATAACAACAAAAACCTTTGGCTATTAATCCATCGATAATAGTACTTTTTCCTGTTCCCGGACCTCCGATAATTACTATGATTTCTTTCTGCACTTTTTGGAAATAAGGCGCAAAAGTACTCAAACTTATTGGAAATCGAAAAAATCATTACCATTAAAATAATAGTTTTTGGGAAAAATTAATAATTCATAATTCGTAATTTGCATTTGAAACCGTATATTTGCTATTATTTTTTTAAATATAAAATGGATAAAAACACCGAAGAATTTTATACTAGATTAAAAGCGGAGCTGGATATGGCTAATGCTTGGCCTGCCTTATATTTGTTTAAGTTTATTGTACCTTCTGAGAATGATAACATTGCTCGAGTAGAACAGGCTTTTGATTGTATGGGAGCCGTTATTAAAACGACAAAATCCAAAACAGGAAAGTTCACCAGTATATCAGTTGATGTTCAGGTTAAGGATTCTCAAGAAGTAGTTGATAAATACCTGGAAGTTTCCACAATTAAGGGTATCGTTTCCTTATAAATAGGAAAGAGACTGTTTAAAGCAAATGCAAATACTAAATTTGTCGCTGCTTTATGTCAGACTGTAACATAGATTCAAAATTAAATTCACTTATGAATTCAAAATACCAAAAAGAAATCGCGAACGATGTCGTTCACCATTTAGAATATAATGCGGAGAGATCGCATTTAATTATTCCTGAATATGGTCGTCATCTACAAAAACTTATTGAGCAGGCTACCGCGATAGAGGATGCAGAAGAGCGAAATAAAGCCGCAAAGTACATCATTCAAGTAATGGGTAGTTTGAATCCTCATTTACGTGACGTATTAGATTTTCAACATAAATTATGGGATCAACTTTTTATTATGTCTGATTTTAAATTAGATGTAGAGTCCCCTTACCCAATACCATCTCGTGAAGTTTTGCAACTTAAACCAGACGTGCTACAATACCCACAGAATTTTCCAAAATACAGGTATTACGGGAACAACATTAAGTACATGATTGATGTTGCCAATAAATGGGAGGACGGCGACATGAAAAATGCGCTAGTTAAAGTGATCGCAAATCACATGAAGAAATCCTACCTAAGCTGGAACAAAGACACCGTTAAAGATGACGTTATTTTTGAGCATTTATATGAACTTTCAGATGGTAAATTAAACATGATCCAAAGTACGGAAGAACTAATAAGTACAACGGATTTGTTGCGAACAAACAAACGAATATCGAATAAAATTTTGCCTGTCGGACAACCAAAAATACAAAGCAATAAAAACACAAAAACGGGCAAATCAAAAACATATACAAAAAACAATAATAATCAGAAATAGTAATGTTTTAAATATAGGATCTCGATTGGAGAGTAATTTTCTAAGAAAATCCGAGCAATTTAAATGTATTACATAAATCTTACTACAATAATATGGGAATTTTCAAAATAGAAGGAGGCATTAGGCTAAAAGGTGAAATCACTCCACAAGGAGCAAAAAACGAAGCGTTGCAAATTTTATGTGCTGTTCTTTTAACTCCTGAAAAAGTAACAATCAACAACATTCCTGATATTATTGATATCAATAAATTAATCACGTTGTTAGAAAATTTGGGTGTGAAAATTCAAAAAAACGGACCGGGTTCTTATAGTTTCCAAGCAGATGATGTAAATGTTGGTTATTTAGAAACGGAAGCATTTAAAAAAGAAGGAGGCTCGTTACGCGGTTCTATTATGATTGTTGGTCCGCTTTTGGCCCGTTTTGGTAAAGGATATATTCCAAAACCAGGTGGAGATAAAATTGGAAGAAGAAGATTAGATACGCATTTTGAAGGTTTTATCAATTTAGGGGCGAAATTCCGCTACAATAGAGAAGACCATTTTTATGGAGTTGAGGCTCCAGATGGATTGAAGGGAGCAGATATGCTACTTGATGAGGCGTCTGTAACTGGAACTGCTAATATAGTAATGGCTGCAGTTTTGGCAAAAGGAAAAACTACTATTTATAATGCTGCCTGTGAGCCTTATTTACAGCAACTTTGTAAAATGCTAAACTCGATGGGAGCTAAGATAACGGGTGTTGGCTCGAATCTATTAACTATTGAAGGAGTAGAAAGCTTAGGTGGTTGTGAACACAGAATTCTGCCTGACATGATTGAAATTGGTAGCTGGATTGGATTGGCTGCGATGACAAAAAGTGAGATTACAATTAAAGATGTAAGTTGGGATAACCTAGGTGTGATTCCAAGTACATTCAGAAAATTAGGAATCACATTAGAACGCAGGGGTGATGATATATATATCCCATCTCATGTAGATGGATATGAAATTAAAACAGATATTGACGGTTCTATTCTTACTGTTGCCGATGCGCCTTGGCCAGGATTTACACCTGATTTGTTGAGCATTGTTTTGGTTGTGGCAACCCAAGCCAAAGGAGATGTTTTGATACATCAAAAAATGTTTGAAAGCCGATTATTCTTTGTTGATAAACTAATCGATATGGGGGCAAAAATTATGTTGTGCGATCCACATAGAGCTGTAGTTATGGGGCATGATTTTCAATCACAATTGAAAGCGACGACCATGTCTTCCCCAGATATTCGTGCGGGTATTTCTTTATTGATTGCAGCGCTTTCGGCAAAAGGAACAAGTACGATACAAAATATTGAGCAAATTGATCGTGGTTATGAAAGAATTGACGAACGATTAAGAGCCATTGGTGCAAATATTGTTCGTGTTGAATAAAAAAATGTAACAACAAGTAATGACGAATGAACAAACTGCTGTAAAAGCAACTTATTTCAGTATTGTTGGAAATGCCTGCCTAGCCCTTATCAAAGGGATGGCAGGCTTTTTTGGCAATTCATATGCCTTAATTGCTGATGCTATTGAGTCCACGACAGATATTTTTGCATCATTTTTAGTTTTGTTTGGAATCAAATATTCAAACAGACCGCCAGATAAAAACCATCCATATGGACATGGTCGTGCAGAGCCATTGATCACCTTTATAGTTGTTGGTTTTCTAATAACTTCGGCTACTATTATTGCTTATGAAAGCATTTCAAATATTCGAATGCCACATGATTTACCTAAACCATGGACTCTTTTCGTACTTGGCGGAATAATTATTTGGAAAGAATATTCTTTTCGATTAGTTATGAAAAGAAGTGTAGAAACTAATAGTTCGTCATTAAAAGCAGATGCCTGGCATCATAGGAGTGATGCAATTACTTCAGTTGCCGCGTTTATTGGGATTGCAATCGCTTTAATATTGGGTAAAGGATATGAGTCGGCAGATGACTGGGCGGCACTTTTTGCTTCAGGATTTATCTTGTTTAATGCGTATCTTATTTTTAGGCCAGCGCTTGGGGAGATAATGGATGAACATGTATATGATGATTTAATTGAAAATATTAGAGAAGTGTCAACTCAGGTTGAAGGGGTTATTGATACTGAAAAATGTTTCATCAGAAAAGCCGGAATGAAATATCACGTAGACTTACACGCAATTGTAAGTGGCAATATTTCAGTTAGAGAAGGACATGATATATCTCATAAGTTACAAGATAGACTCTTAAAAGAACTTCCTGAATTAGGACATGTTTTAATACATGTGGAGCCACACAGGGAGCGTTGAAAAGGAAAAAATGAATAAAAAAATGGGTCAGACTATATCGTCTGACCCATTTTTTTATTGTTGTACTTTTTATATGGCGATTATTTTATAAACGATACTATAGCCAATTCATAACTTTGTAATCCAAAGCCTAGTATTACTCCTTTTGCATTTCCTGAAATATAAGATTGATGTCTAAAACTTTCACGTGAATAAGTGTTCGAAATATGGACTTCAATAACAGGAGTTGTTATAGCTTTAATAGCGTCACCAATTCCAATCGAAGTATGTGTGTAAGCACCAGCATTTAAAATAATTCCATCATAGGTAAAACCATATTCTTGAATTTTATCAATTAACTCTCCTTCTATGTTGCTTTGGAAATAGCTGAACTCTATAGTGGGGAATTTGATCTGTATTTGCGTGAAATATTCTTCAAAAGTAAGATTGCCATAAACTTCGGGCTCTCTTTTACCTAATAAATTTAAATTTGGGCCATTGATAATGCAAATTTTCATAGTTCTTGTTTTTGTAAAAATAAAAAAACCGTTCCAATTATAGAACGGTTTTGTATTATTTTGTCAGGGATTTTTTTAGAAAAGTATTCCAGCTGAAATTTGAAATGTTGAATTTTTTGTTTGTGCATCTTTACTCGCTTCGGTTAGTCCTAGACCATATCTAGCTTGTAAAAATAAATTGTTGGTAACTTGTAACCCTAAACCTACTACACCAGCAAATTCAAAAGTTTCAGATTCTTTATAGTCAAATTTATTTCTTTCGCTTAATAAGAAAGATGCTTGAGGACCTGCTTCCAAAGAAAGACTGTTGTTTAAGTATATTTTTGCAACTACAGGAATCGAAATATATCCTAATTCATTTTTGAATTCCTCTGTTGCATTTTTATAAGTTGCTCCTTGAGTAGAGTATAAAAGCTCTGGCTGAATAGCAAAGTTTTTAAATAATTTAATTTCAGCAACTATACCAGCGTGGTAGCTAGTTATTGCTTCTTCAGTATTATAATTTTCAGAATTTAAAGTAATGTCTGTTCCATTTTGGTTAGCATAATTGATTCCACCTTTTACACCAAATCGAATTGATTGTGCTTGAGAAATCATTGTCGTTCCAAGTAGTAATGCAGCGAATAGAATTGTCTTTTTCATAAATTTTAAAATTGAAGTTTATTTTTGATGCAAGATAAAACTCTAGATTCGCAAATTTGTTGTGTAATTGTAAATTTATTTTATATAATACCCATCTGTTAAAAAGTTATTCTTAGATTGAATTTGGAATTATGTTTTGATAAATGAATCAGTCAATCACTAACTTTGAGCTTCTTAGTTAGGTGGTTTTTCTCTTTGAGTCTAATTGTGGTTAATTATAGGTTTTGCTCGCTATCTAAGCAGATCAGTTTTTATCACTATAGAAAATTTAAAAGAAGTGTCCGCATTTTGATACCAACACCTCATAATGGATTGATGGCTTTGGTTCAAATATTTTTTTATGCACTAAAAATTCGTTTATTTGTAGTATGAACTGGAATAGCGATATTAAAAATTATCAATCCTATCTTCGTATTGAAAGAGGCTTGTCAAAAAATACAATTGACAATTATACTTTTGATATTGAGCGTTTGTGTCAGTTTTTAGACGATAATCAAATTATCGTTTCTCCCTTCAAAATTTCTGAAGAAACGGTTCAGCAATTTATTTATGCAGTTTCAAGTCAGGTTAATCCAAGATCTCAGGCTAGGATAATTTCAGGTCTTAAAAGCTTCTTTGGGTACTTGATTTTTGAAGATTATCGAATAGATAACCCTATGGAGTTAATTGAATCTCCTAAAACGGGTAGAAAATTGCCAGATACCCTTTCTGTTGATGAAATTGATGCGTTGATCAGGGCAATTGATTTGACTTCAAATGAAGGAGAGCGCAATCGAGCGATGCTAGAAACTCTTTATGGTTGTGGTCTTCGAGTTTCAGAATTAGTGTCTTTAAAAATCTCCGACTTATTCTTTGACGAGGGCTTTATTAAAGTCACAGGGAAAGGGAATAAGCAACGTTTTGTGCCTATAGGGGAATTAGCACAAAAGTATATTCATATCTATAAAGACACCATTAGGATTCATCTGAATATAAAGAAAGAGCATGGGGATGTTTTGTTTTTGAATAGGAGGGGAGGCCAACTCACAAGAGCCATGATTTTTACAATTATCAAAGACTTAGCGGTTAAAATAGAGCTACGTAAAAAAATAAGTCCACATACCTTTCGGCATTCTTTTGCGACACATCTTCTTGAAAATGGTGCAGACCTGCGTTCAATTCAATTGATGTTAGGACATGAATCGATTACTACAACAGAGATCTATTTGCATTTGGATCGGAAGTTTTTAACGGAAGTGATAAATAATTTTCATCCTCGAAAGAATTCTTGATTGTCCATAGAAAAATACAGTATCGAAATACGGCTTTACAGGAATAAAAAAGCAAAAAAAAGACCTATTGAATCATAATTCGATAGGTCTTTTTCTTTATTCCCCTCCTTTGGAGGGGCTAGGGGAGGATTACTTAGCGATATTAACTGCTCTCGTTTCTCTAATTACTGTTACTTTAACCTGACCTGGATAAGTCATTTCTGTTTGAATTTTTTGTGAAATTTCAAAAGATAGTGTTGCTGCGTTGTCATCTGACACTTTTTCGCTTTCTACAATAACTCTAAGTTCTCTACCAGCTTGAATTGCATAAGCATTTTTAACACCAGTAAATCCGTATGCTACTTCTTCTAAGTCTTTCAGACGTTGAATATAAGAGTCTAATACTTGTCTTCTTGCACCTGGTCTTGCACCTGAAATGGCATCACAAACCTGGATTATTGGAGACAATAAAGATTTCATTTCTATTTCATCGTGGTGGGCTCCGATAGCATTACATACTTCTTCTTTTTCACCATATTTTTCAGCCCATTGCATACCTAATAAAGCATGAGGTAAATCGCTTTCTGCATCTGGCACTTTACCGATATCATGCAACAAACCAGCTCTTTTAGCTAATTTTACATTCAGACCTAATTCTGCTGCCATGATTCCACAAAGTTTAGAAACTTCACGGGAGTGTTGTAATAAGTTTTGTCCGTAAGACGAACGGTATTTCATACGTCCCACTACTTTTATTAATTCAGGGTGTAGTCCATGAATTCCTAAATCGATAACGGTACGTTTTCCAACTTCTATAATTTCATCATCAATTTGTTTGGCTGTTTTAGCAACAACTTCTTCAATACGGGCAGGGTGAATACGTCCGTCCGTTACTAGTTTGTGCAAAGCTAAACGTGCAATTTCTCTACGTACAGGATCAAAACAAGAAAGGATAATAGCTTCTGGTGTATCATCAACAATGATTTCTACTCCTGTAGCAGCTTCCAATGCTCTAATATTACGTCCTTCACGACCAATAATTCTACCTTTAACATCATCAGATTCTATATTGAATACAGATACACAGTTTTCTACCGCTTCTTCTGTCCCCACTCTTTGGATAGTGTTTATTATGATTTTCTTAGCTTCTTGTTGAGCTGTTAGCTTAGCCTCTTCAATTGTATCTTGAATATGAGACATCGCTTTAGTTTTAGCTTCTGCTTTTAAGCCTTCTACTAATTGATTTTTAGCTTCTTCAGCAGATAAGCCTGAAATTACTTCAAGTTGTTGTAATTGACTTTTATGAAGTTTGTCAACCTCCGTTTGTCTTTTGTCTAAAACTTCAATTTTAGCAGTGTACTCAGTCGTTTTTGTTTCAAAATCGTCGTTAACTTTTTTAGCCTTAGATAATTCGTTAGAAACTTGGGATTCTTTGTCTCTGATTCTTTTTTCAACTTCGGCTACTTTCTTGTCTCTAGTCAGAATTACTTGTTCGTGTTCTGATTTTAATTCAATAAATTTTTCTTTTGCCTGAAGGATTTTATCTTTCTTTATATTCTCGGCTTCAAGGTTAGCATCTTTTAAGATGGATGAAGCTTCTTTTTTTGCGTTTTTAATAAGATTAGAAATATTGCTTTTTTCTATAATTTTTGCGATTCCAAAACCCGCTGCAATACCTATAATTCCTGAAATAACGATCGTTAATATGTCCATGTTTGTTAAAATTTATATATAAAAAAAGCCTACATTAGGTTGATTGAATAAACTCGAAAAGACAAGTTTTGAGCTAACTCACTGTTCAAGTTTCCTCGCCTAGGCGTGGCATGCTTTAGTAGTGATGATTCGCTCATTCTAAAATGTTAGTGTTGAGTTTACCAAATGTGAACTAATGTAGGCAGTATCTTAGTTTCTGTAAAGAACGTTTAATTGTCGAGATATTGATCTAAAAGTGCATTCAATTTTTTAATTCTTTCAATAGTCTCATCACCATTGATCGTATTATCTATTTGTTTTTGCTCTACTTGAGAAGCAAATTGCAAAGCACACATGGCTAATACATCCTGCTTATCTCTTACAGCATAATTTTCTTCAAACTGCTTCATCATTACATCAATTTTTTTAGAAGCACTCCTAAGTCCTTCTTCCTGAGAAAGATCTACCGTTAATGGATAGACTCTGTCTGCGATTGATATTTTAATTTTAAGCTTTTCGTCCATATGTTTTACTAATCAGATAGCTGTGCTATACAGTAATCAATTTCCCGAATTAATGAATTTATTTTAAGCTTCGTATCTCTTTTATTATCGTCACTGCCTAATAATGAGTTGGCAATCTTAAGTGTCTCATATTGCGCTTTTAACGCTTCAATCTCATTTGATTGAGTTTGTATGATGTGTGCAGATTTTGTTAATTCGATTTTTAATTCTTGAGTATTATGATCTAAACGTTTTATTTTTAGAATTAGTTTTTCAACTTTATTTTCAAGAGTATCAATTATTTCTGCAATTACACTCATTATTTATCCTATTCATTACTTAATATTACAAATTTAGTATTACTTTTTATTATTACAATATATTATTCGTTTTTTTATTAAAAAATAAGCAAATTGTTGTACTTTAAACGGTTACGAAATGTATTATTTTATAAAGGAGAATAAATTACTTTTTTTTACCTTAGCAAAAATGTATACCATGAAATTTTTAGTTTTTATTCTATTTTTATCGGGCTCTATTCTTGCACAAACAGAGTATCCAAAGGATTATTTTAGTCATCCTCTAGAGACTCCTATGCAATTGTCAGGTAATTTTGGTGAACTGCGGCCTAATCATTTTCATTCGGGTTTTGATTTTAGGACCTTGCAACGGGAAGGCTTAGAGGTGCATGCAGTTGCGGACGGTTATGTATCCAGAATAAAGATATCTACCTTCGGTAATGGTAAGGCGATTTACATTACTCACCCCAATGGCTATACCTCTGTTTATTGTCATCTTCAAAGAGCTACAGGTGAAATTGAAAGCTATATCTATAAGACACATTATAATGAAAAATCATTTGAGATAGAAATGTTTTTGAAACCAAATGAATTGGTTGTCAAAAAAGGCCAAACGATTGCTTTATCTGGAAATACAGGATCTTCAGAAGGGCCTCATCTACATTTTGAATTTCGCGATAGCAAAACAGAAAAAATTATCAACCCTATGTTATTTGGTTTTGATAAAGACATCAAAGACACTAAAAAACCTACGGTTTCCGCTGTTTATGTGTATCCGGTTGATGGTAAAACTTCAGTAAATCAATCTAAACGTCCCTTATTATTAAATTTGTCTTTACAAAAAGACGGTAGCTATCTAGCGAATAAGGTGGTTGCTAATGGTAAAATTGGTTTTGGGATCACAGCTGTAGATTATGATAATGTTTCGGGTAATAGAAACGGAATTTATAAAGTGCAGACCTATTTAAATGGAAAACCTAATTTTGGTTATCAATTCGATACCTATTCATTTGACGAAATGCGTTATATCAATGCTTTAATTGATTATCCAAGGTATAAAACGACTTCGCAGAGGGTGCAAAAACTATTTATGGCTAATCCTTATAAATTAAGTTTTATTAAGACAGATGAAACAAATGGAGTTGTTACTGTAGTCCCTAACTTAACCTCTGTGTATCGTATTGAAGTTTCCGATTTTCAGGGGAATACAACAACAGTTTCTATTCCGATTAGTTATGACTTGTCTACTACCATTGTTGATAAAGAAGCTGTAGTTTCTAATTATTTTGTAAAAGTAAATAAAGACAATAGTTTTGTTAAAAATAACATGTCAGTATTCTTCCCTGCGGGAACCTTTTATGAAGATTTTGATATGAACTTTAATGTAAAAGACGGTACTTTATACCTTCATGACGAGTCAGTTCCTGTGCATTCCAATTTTACAATTACAATAGAGGACGACGGTAAATATTCGGAAAGTCAAAAGGAGAAAGTTTTTATTGCAGATATTAGTAAAAGCGGGAGAGTGGGTTATAATAGTACCTCGACAAAGGATAACGTATTTACAGCTAAAGTAAGATCATTAGGTAATTACACCTTGGCAATGGATACTACTGCACCAACAATTTCTATTGGTAAATCAATTGAAGGTAGGTGGTTGAGTACGCAAAAAACGATTCAGCTTTCAATTAATGACAGTGGTTCAGGAATTAAGAGCTATAATGGATATTTGAACGGTAATTGGATTTTATTTGAGTACGATAATAAAACTAGAAAAATCACACATGATTTTAGTGATGGTATTGTGGCTGAAGGTGCTAATGATTTAAAAGTGGTTGTCACTGATAATGTAGGGAATTCTACTATCTTTGAGACTCATTTTTTTAGAAGTCAAAAATAATAATATAGCACATCTTGAGGATCATTAAAATAGTTTTTGTTTTTATAACTTTATACATAAGCTTGCCTTCGTTTGCACAATTCGCACACGTTAAGGGAATTATTCTTGATAAAAATAATCAACCGGTAGAGAATGTAAATGTTACAGTCGCAGGAAACAGAACGCAATCTATTAAAAATGGTTTTTATATTATTAGGGTACCGGTAAATCAAAGGGTAGCTGTTATTTTTAGCCATGTATCTTTAAAGAAAGCAACGGTTTATCTTACATTAAAAAGGAATGAAGACTATGAGTTTAACCTGGTTATGAATGAGCGGGAAGAACAAATGGGCGAAATTATCGTTACTACAAACAACAAGAAACAAGTTCAAGGAATTGTTACTATTGCACCTGAGGTAATCCGGAAAATTCCCGGAGCGAATGCCGGTATCGAAAATATTTTAAAAACACTACCAGGCGTAAACTCTAATAATGAACTCAGTACGCAATATGCTGTTAGAGGAGGAAATTACGATGAGAATTTAGTTTATGTAAATGAGATCGAGATTTATAGACCTTTTCTAATCCGTTCTGGACAACAGGAAGGGTTGAGTTTCACTAATACTGATTTAGTTCAAAACGTAGAATTCTCGGCAGGTGGTTTTCAAGCAAAATTTGGAGATAAACTATCTTCCGTATTAGATATCACGTATCGGAAACCAACACAATTTGGTGCTACACTTGAAGCGAGTTTTCTTGGCGGCAGCCTCTCCCTAGATGCAATTTCGAAAAATAAAAAATGGAGTGCAATTACCGGGGTTCGCTATAGAAATAATAGCCTTTTAGTAAATAGCCAAGATACTCAAACTAATTTTACGCCTGCATTTGTTGATGTGCAAACGAATATTAATTATGAGGCTTCGCCAAAATGGCATTGGAGTTTTCTAGGGAATATCTCCCAAAATAAATACCAATATCAGCCAGTAACACGACAAACTAAATTTGGTACCTTAGATAATCCGATGTCGCTTACTGTGTATTATGAAGGACAGGAAAAAGATAAATACGATACTTATTTTGGTGCTTTTAAAACAACATTCAAAGCAACTGATTCATTTACATTAAAATTCATTGGTTCGGTTTTTCATACTATAGAACAAGAGCATTTTGATGTTTTTGCTCAATATCGTTTAGGGGAAGTGGATTCAAATATTGGATCAGAAACCTATGGTGATGTTGCTTTCACGCGAGGTATTGGTAGTCAACTCAATCATGCTCGAAATGATTTGGATGCACTGATCGTAAATACCGAAATAAAAGGGTTTCATGATTGGAGAAAAAACCAATTCGAATGGGGGATTAAATATACCCGTGAATCGATTCGGGATAGAGTAGTAGAGTGGGAAGTAATTGATTCAGCTGGTTTTTCAATAAATCCTCCAATTATTGATTTACCTGTTAACGAACAGCCGAACTCAACTTATAATGGGCCACTGCTTCCTTATCAAAATGTACGTGCTACTAATTTTAATACGATCAATAGATTCTCCGGTTATGGGCAATGGAGCCGAAAAGATATGATAGGCAGCAATGAAGTATGGTACAATGCAGGAGTGCGAATCCATAACTGGGAAGTTGCAGGCGAGAATGTAAATGGATCTGCCCAAACTACCTTTAGTCCGCGAGCACAATTTGCTATAAAACCGGATTGGGAAAAAGATATGGTTTTTAGAGTTTCAGGAGGTGTGTATTATCAGCCACCATTTTATAGAGAACTGAGGGGTGCTAATGGAGCGGTACAACCTAATGTAAAAGCACAAAAATCGATTCATTTTGTTTTAAGCAACGATTATAGTTTTAAAATGTGGGATCGTCCTTTTAAACTTGTTTCAGAGTTGTATTATAAATCACTTACAGATGTAAATACCTATACAATTGATAATGTTAGAATACGTTATGCTGCTTCTAATGTTGCCAAAGCCTATGCGCAGGGATTAGATTTTAGATTGAATGGTGAATTTGTTCCCGGAACAGAGTCTTGGTTTAGTTTTGGTTATCTAAAAACAGAAGAAAATAGTGAAAATAGAGGTTATATTGCTAGACCTACTGACCAACGACTGAAATTCGGGCTTTTATTCCAGGATTATATGCCTAATATTCCAAGTATGAAAATCTATTTGAATCTGGTTTACAATACAGGATTAACCGGAGGTTCGCCATCTTACGCAGATCCTTATTTGTATCAAAATAGATTAAATGATTATCGTAGGGTAGATGTGGGATTTTCAAAAGTGTTATTGGATAATACTTCAGGGACACCAAAGACAAATTGGCTAGGGAATTTTAAAGAGCTTGCTATAGGATTAGAGATTTTTAATCTTTTTAACAATCAAAATGCAATTACGAATACGTGGGTGCGAGATGTTTATTCTAAAAACGAATATGCAATTCCAAATTATATGACTACTAGGGTTTTCAATGTTAAGTTGAGTGCCAGGTTGTAGTTTAGAGTTAGGAGTAGCTTTCGGTAAGCATCCATTTTATCATATAAATTGGTTATAAATATCAGAACCATTTTTAAAAATCATTACATTTGAATTTATTTTAATATTACATCACTATGAAAAAATTACATATAGCCCTATTAAGTAGTATTGTTTTGCTTCTAGCCAGTTGTAAGGAAGAAGTGGAAAAGCCTAAAGTAATTTATGATGCTGCCAATAAAGGGAAAGGTATCTCTAAGGTAGATTCTACACAAGTAGCCATTTCTGATTTACCTATTCAGATGGAAGGGACTGATTATTTGATTCATCCAGTAGGAGACTTAAGAGTTTATGAAAGAGGAACAAAAGCAAGATATGGATCTTCTAGTGTTATTGATTTGAGTTTTACGATTTCTAACTATGGTGAAAATGAGATTACCGGTTATTTACAAAACTTAAAATTTCAAAAAACCGATTCTGATTCGATACGACCATTAACTGATAAACCTGCTTTAATTCAAACGGCAACTTATTTAAAGTCTGTTTCTGATAGAGCTAAAAAACAAATTATGGTTTACACTATGTTTGATACGGATACGAACAGAGATGGGAAATTAGATAGCAGTGATATTAAATCCTTATACTTAAGTGATATTAGCGGAGAGCGATTTACAAAAGTGTCAGCAGATTTAGAGGAATTGATTGATTGGAGTTTAATCGATTCTAAAAGCCGATTGTATTTTAGAACAGTTGAAGACACAAATAAAAATGGGCAATTTGATAAAAATGACGTGGTACATTACAACTATATCGATCTGTCAAATAATGACTGGAAAGTATCTAGCTACGAACCAATTTAAAATAGTAGCGAAATACTAAATTAGGATATCACTCTCCAAGTCTGATTTTTCAATAGTAAAATCAAAACCAAGTTGTTTCACTAATTGAATAACTAGGTTTTTATACCAGTTTTCTGATTTTGGGTGGATGTAGATTTTTTCAATTAGTTGACTGAGATCCACATTGATTTTTAAGCCGTCATTTAACGTAATGTTACTTTCGGCGACATCCGAGATAATACGTACTTCCCGCTCGTATTGAAAGCTTTTTCTTTTAAATAAAAACGGGAAAAACATATCGTCAAAAGGGATGTATTCTTTTTTGTAATCAATATAATTTACCTCACCAATATACTGTTTGTAATTGTTTTCGGGTGCAAGTGCATTTTGTAATCGTCCTATTGTGGATTGTATCGCGAGTCCTTCACTATTTTGAGTAAATATTTGCCACATGGCAAAGGATTCATATTCGTTGATATGCCAACTGCTAATTGCTACTTTTTCACGGTGTGTTTTGTAAAATTTTAAAAAATCAGGATTATCGATAGATAGTTTTCTGATTTCTTCATAGGTAGGTTCGCTAAAAGTACCTTCGTATTGATCCTCGAATTTATCAGAGCGTGACATGAAAAGTTTTCTGGACATTAACAAATCCAAAAATTTAGATAGGTCTAAATACTTCCATATAATCGTGTCAGGGTCGTCGGGGAGTTTAATATTCGGGTTGTTTAGATACATTTTTTTCGTTTAAAGATTTAAAAACTAAATAATTTAAAGATTATACTTGATGGATAAACCTTGAACAAAAAAATTAACAGCCATTATTCAAATGACTGCATAGTAACTAATTTATTGTACATTCCATTCAGCGCCATTAATTCGTCATGGTTCCCTTGTTCTACAATTTTTCCTTTTTGCATCACTATAATAGTATCTGCTTTTTGAATGGTCGAAAGACGGTGAGCAATTACAATAGACGTTCTGTTTTGCATCATGTTTTCCAAGGCTATCTGAACAAATTTTTCGCTTTCGGTATCTAGTGCTGATGTAGCCTCATCCAAAATCATAATTGGAGGATTTTTTAAAACTGCACGAGCGATTGAAAGTCTTTGTTTTTGACCACCAGAAAGTTTATTTCCGCTGTCTCCAATGTTAGTGTGAATGCCTTTTGGTAATTCTTGTACGAATTCATAAGCATTAGCAATTTTTAAGGCCTCAATAATTTCATCATCTGTAGCATCTAGTTTTCCTAATGAAATATTTGCTTTTATAGTGTCATTAAATAAAATGCTGTCTTGCGTAACCAGCCCCATTAGTCCACGAAGAGACTGTAGGTTTAGGTCTTGTATGTTTATTCCATCGATACTGATTATCCCTTCATTGACATCATAAAAACGGGTCAATAGATTAGCAATGGTGCTTTTTCCGCTACCTGATTGTCCTACCAGTGCTACCGTTTGTCCTTTTTTAACTTGAAGTGAAAAGTCTTTTAAGACATTTTCGTCTTCGTATTTGAAGTTAATGTTTTTGATCGTGATGTCTGACTCAAAAGTATTTTTTACAATGGCATTTTCTTTCGATGTAATTTCGTTTTCCACTTCCAAAACTTCAAAAACGCGCTCTGCAGCCGCTAATCCATTTTTTACGGAATACGATGCTTTAGAGATTGCTTTGGCCGGGGTAAGAATATTGAATGCCAATGTTAGATAGACAATAAAAGCAGATCCATCTAGCGTTTTTTCGATAAGAACTAAATTACCACCATAGAAAAGTAAAACGGCTATGGTTGTGACTCCTAGAAATTCACTTAATGGCGTGGCTAGATTGTTTCTACTTCCTATGCTATTCGTTAAATTTAATAATCTCGTTACCGAATCATTAAATCTATTTTTGAAATTAGGTTCAGCATTATAGCTTTTGATTACTTTCAATCCTCCTAAAGTTTCATCAACAATAGAAATTAAGAATCCACTTTCTTTTTGTGCTTGCAATGATTTTGCTCGTAAGTTTTTGGCTAATTTTGAAATAATCCATCCTGAAATAGGCATGAAAATTAAAACAAACAAAGTTAGTTTTGTACTTATTATAAACATCGTTGCTAATGCAAAAACAATAGTAAGCGGTTCTTTTACAACTAGTTCTAGAATGGAGAAAAACGAATTCTGTACTTCGTTGACATCACCAAGCATACGTGCCATGATATCTCCTTTTCTTTTTTCAGAATAGTAAGATATAGGCAATTCTATGATTTTATTATACATAGATTTTCTCAAATCTCTTAAAACACCATTCTTCAGGTGCATAATATGATGTGAAGCCAAATAATTAAATACGTTTTTTAATAAAAATGTGGTTATTACCATTAAGACTACAAATAAAAGCGCAACTTGAATGCTGTTCTCTTTTGTAAGTGCTGAAATTTGGTAATACATATAATCCGTACCAAACTGCTTTATGTCTCCTATTCCTGTATATACTGGTTTAGTTAGTACTGCTTTTGTTTTACCAAAAAGTACTTCAAGTACGGGAAGAAGAGTAAGCATAGAAATAGTGCTAAACAATGCGTATAAAACATTGTACACCACATTCCAGATGATATGTGACTTATATGGTTTTGTATAAGGTATTAATTTTAATAAACTTTTATCCATTAGTTCAATTGCATTGCAATAATAATATTTTTAATTTTTTGATCTAAAACAGCTTCTACTTCTTTGAAATCATCAACTGAATCTAATATAGTATTGACGCTGATATAGAATTTTATTTTAGGCTCCGTTCCGCTTGGTCTTGCGCAAATTTTAGATCCGTCTTCTGTGTAATAAATTAATACATTCGATTTAGGAATGTCCATTGTAGTTTCTGAACCGTCTAATATGTTCTTTGCTATAGAAGATTGGTAATCTTCGACTATTATCACTCTTTGTCCGTTGATTTCTTTTAATGGGTTTTCACGCAAGTCAATCATCATTTGATTTATTTCTTGCAGTCCTTCGATTCCTTTTTTGGTGATAGAAACTAAGAACTCTTTGTAGAATCCGTTATCAACGTATAATTGCAATAACTCTTTATAAACGGTACTTCCTTTAGCTTTTGCTTGCGCAGCTAATTCACATATTAATAGGGTAGCGGCAACGGCATCTTTATCACGTACTGCATCGCCTACCATATAACCAAAACTTTCTTCGCCACCGCCAATGAATTCCTGAGCAGGAAAATCTTTGATCATTTTGGCAATCCATTTAAATCCAGTCAATCCAATTTTGCATTCTACGCCGTAGTTTGTAGCTAATTCCATCATCATTGGAGTAGAGACAATCGTCGAACCAACAAATTGATTTCCATTTAGTTTGCCTGCATTTTTCCATTTTTCTAATAGAAATGCAGTCATCAAAATCATAGTTTGATTTCCGTTTAACAAAGTCATTTGACCTTCGTTATTACGAACAGCAACTCCTAAACGGTCACAATCAGGATCAGTCCCAATAACGATATCTGCATTTGTTTTATCAGCTAAAGCTAAAGCCATCGTCAAGGCTTCTGGCTCTTCTGGATTTGGAGATTTTACAGTTGGGAAATCACCGTTTGGAACTCTTTGCTCTTCTACAATATGCACATTGGTGTAACCCGCTTGCGATAAAGTGTCAGGAACTAGTGTTATGGAAGTCCCGTGCAATGAAGTAAAAACAACATTTAGGTTTTCTTTGGCTTCAGCGGGAGTGTTAAAACTTGCGTTTTCAATAGATGACTTTATGAAAGCGGCATCTACTTCGGCACCTATATAATGAATTAAATCTTCATTAGCCTCAAACTTAATTTGATTGAAGTTTAGCTTTTCGATAGTACCTATAATTGCTGCATCTTCTGGGGGAACAATTTGTCCGCCATCTTCCCAGTATACTTTGTATCCGTTATATTCAGGAGGATTGTGAGATGCTGTAAGTACAATTCCGCATTGACATCCTAAATGCTTAACGGCAAATGACAATTCTGGTGTTGGTCTTAATTCTGAAAATAAAAATACTTCTATTCCGTTTGCAGAGAAAACATCGGCAACTATTTTTGCTAAAGTATCACTATTATGACGACAGTCATAGGCAATGGCCGCTTTTAGAGGTTGATTAGGAAAAGCTTTGTGTAAGTAATCAGAAAGTCCTTGAGTACTCTTTCCAAGGGTGTATTTATTGATTCTATTGTTTCCAACGCCCATTACACCGCGCATTCCGCCAGTTCCAAATTCAAGATCTTTATAGAAGCTCTCTTCTAGTTCTTTTGGAGAACCGGCTTTTAATTCTTTTACAGCTAACTGTGTTGCTGCATCAAATGTTGGAGTTAACCATTCGTTTGCCGCATTCAAAATGTTTTGTTTGATTTCCATTTATATATGTTTTAAGCTTTTAGTTTAAATTTTAAAAATACTGACTGCATTGTCAGCTTTCGTTTTTGAAGCAACTTCCTATTCTCGAATCGGTGGTACGCTCTATGTGTTCAATTATAGCGTATTATGTCGATACTGTCAGTGTCGAGTTATAAATTAACTTCACTCGAAATTTTATAGCGTTCTTCGTTGCTTTTTGTGCGTAAAATTATTTCGCCAAGAAATCCTGCCAAAAACAATTGAGTACCCAGTACCATTGTAGTTAAGGCAATAAAAAACCATGGATTATTAGTAACTAAGCTATAGCGCATGTTTAAATACATATGGTATAGTTTTGATACTCCAATGTATCCTGCCAATAAAAAACCAATAATAAACATTAATGATCCCATGGCTCCAAATAAATGCATTGGTCTTTTTCCAAAACGGGAAAGAAACCAAATCGTAATTAAATCTAGGAAGCCATTTATGAAACGTTCCATTCCAAATTTAGTTTCCCCGTATTTTCTAGCTTGATGCTGTACCACTTTTTCTCCAATTTTCCCAAAACCGGCATTTTTTGCCAAAACCGGAATGTAACGGTGCATTTCGCCCGATACCTCAATGTTTTTTACGACTATATTTTTGTAGGCTTTTAAACCGCAATTGAAATCATTTAGTTCTACACCAGACGTTTTTCTGGCTGCCCAATTGAATAATTTTGAAGGTAGGTTTTTAGCAACCACAGAATCGTAGCGCTTCTTTTTCCAGCCAGAAACTAAATCAAAGTTTTGGGAAGTAATCATATTGTATAGTCCCGGAATTTCTTCAGGACTATCTTGTAAGTCGGCATCCATTGTTATGATAACATCGCCTTTTGCTTTAGCAAAACCAGCGTGTAAAGCTTGGGATTTGCCAAAGTTTTTCATGAAACGGATTCCTTTTACATTTGGGTTTTCAGCTGCAAATTCTTCGATAATCGACCAGGAATTGTCCGTACTACCATCATCTAAAAAAATGATTTCATAGGAATAATTGTTCGATTGCATCACTTTAATAATCCAGGTATAAAGCTCTTTTAGTGATTCTTCCTCGTTAAGAAGGGGTATGAGTATGGATAAATTCATTAATTAAAGGCTTTGGGGATTTTGGTTTTTTACAATTGCACCAACAATTAACGAATAAATCAATCCAATAAACGAATACATTGCAATTGTAACTGGAAAGACAATTAGAGGATTCATGAATTTTTTCATCATTGCAAGTCCCGTTTCCATATCAGAACTCGTTATGCTAGGGTTTTGTTTAATCATTGCATCTTTAGAAATAGAAATCATCTCATTAATAAACTCAGGAAAAACATAATTAAAGACAATATTAAATATACCATATACTAGTCCTGCTATAAATGTGATAGATACTCCTACCTTTAGACATTCACCAAAGGAAATGAAGCCGTTATTTAAATTTTTCTTATAGTTGATGCATCCTAAATAGATGAATAGTAAGGGTAGTATTAAGTAATTAGCAATGTTGACAATCACTCCGGCGCTCGTCCCTACTAAGGATCGCATACCTATTATGTACATAATTACAAATTCGAGAACCATTATAACACCAAATAACACACCATATACTAGTCCAGACTTGCCTGGGGATACACTTTTTTCCATAGAGACTTTATTTATTAATCCACAAATATAACAATTCCCGATATATTGGGCTACAAAAAACAGTTTTTACGATTTAATAAAAAAAATGAAACAAAGATTTGTTTATTGAAAAATAATTGTAAATTTGCACACTCAAAATAATAGTGTAAAACAAAAAGTTATAATGAGTTTACACCTTTTCTGTTGAAAGAAAAGCTTCAAAACAAGTTATAGCCAAACAAATAAAAAAAGATGAAAAAAGGTACGCACCCAGAAAATTACAGATTAGTTGCATTTAAAGACATGTCGAATGAAGACGTTTTTATCACTAAATCTGCTGCGGATACAAGAGAAACAATTACAGTTGACGGTGTTGAATACCCAGTTGTAAAATTAGAGATCTCTAGAACATCTCACCCTTTTTACACAGGAAAAAACAAACTTATCGATACTGCAGGACGTATTGACAAGTTCAAAACTAAATACGCTAAACACGCTAAATAATTGTAGCTTGTTTTTAAACATACTAAAGCCTTCCTTATTGGGAGGCTTTTTTATTTTTATCTATTTGAAAACTTTGTAACTTTGAGCTTTATTTAAAAATAAATTAATGTACGGCCAAGTTGACACTTGACCCTCCACAAATATAAATATTATGAATTACATACTTTTTGACGGACCCGCTCGAAATGCCTTGTTGCCTTTTACTTTTACGCGTCCTGTAGCTGATATTCTAATTGGGATTATGACAATTCGTCAAAAATGGGAAATGCATTTGGGTTCTACTACTACAACATTAACTGAGGAATATTTATCAGATAAATATCCAATGGTAGAGTTAGAAGAGAATGTAATGATTAATGCTTCTTTTCTTCCTAATGCTGTTCTGGTCGAAATGGTGATCAATTTAGAGCCAAATCAAGTTATCTTTAAAGGAGAAGAAGTTGTTGCATTTTATACAGATGAAAATCAGGAAGAAGTTAATTTTGATTCTTATGAGATTATTGAATACAATGATGACTGTTTAACTGTGATGCATACTTGGGATATTTTCTCAAAAAATGATGCTGCGATTCGCGAAGACTTCGAATTTTTGACGGCAGATAGAAAATCAAAACCAATTCCGAAAAGTGTCAATGTACTTGGGCACGAAAATATATTTATCGAAGAAGGAGCAAAGCTAGAGTTTGTTACTTTAAATGCTTCTTCAGGCCCTATTTATATAGGGAAGGATGCTGAGATTATGGAAGGTTCCGTAATCCGCGGGCCATTTGCCTTGTGTGAAGGCGCTGTAGTTAAAATGGCGGCCAAAGTATATGGTGCTACTACTGTAGGACCTTACTCTAGAATAGGCGGAGAGATAAACAACTCTGTTATTTCAGCTTATTCTAATAAAGGACATGATGGCTTTTTGGGAAATTCAGTACTGGGAGAATGGTGTAACATTGGCGCTGACAGTAATAATTCGAATCTGAAAAACAACTATGAAGAAGTAAAACTATGGAGTTATGAAACAGAAGGTTTTGCTAAAACCGGACTGCAGTTTTGTGGGTTGATGATGGGGGATCACAGTAAGTGTGGAATTAATACCATGTTTAATACAGGAACCGTAATAGGGGTTAGTGCAAACATTTTTGGTAGTGGCTTTCCGCGTAATTTTGTACCGAGTTTTTCTTGGGGTGGTGCTTCTGGTTTTTCTACTTACATCACTAAAAAAGCATTTGAAACGGCAAGAATCGTAATGAGTCGTAGAAATTTAGATTTTGACGAGAAAGAAGCGGCAATTTTAGAGCATGTGTTCGAAGAGACAAAAAAATGGAGAAAAGAATAAATGCTTTAATCTATTTGTAAAATATTTAAAATGCTTCATTATCTACTAATGAAGCATTTTTTTGTTGTGAGAGTTGTTGGTTTTTGATAATTATTTCAATAAACATTGAGTATTTTGTTAAAAGTAGGGGTTTTGTTTAAAAAGCACTCTTTTTATTGGTGAGTTTTTTTTAGTTAAATAATCAGTTTCTGTTATTTTATATAGCTGTTCGTTAGTTTTTTTTATTCATATGTTATAGTTTTATCAAAAAAAAGTTGCAAAACGTTTGTTTTGCTCTTTTTTTGATAATTATTAATGTAAAATAAATTTATGGAAGAGATTATTGGAGTATTAAATGATTTTGTTTGGAGTAATGCTTTAATCGCTTTGTGTTTAGGAACTGGGCTTTATTTTTCTATAAGAACACGTTTCTTGCAAGTGCGTCATATCAAAGAGATGTTCCGATTATTATTTGATGGTAAAAGCTCTGAGTCTGGAGTTTCTTCTTTTCAGGCATTATCAATGTCTCTTGCAGGTAGAGTGGGTACAGGGAATATTGCAGGGGTAGCTACGGCGATTGCTTTTGGAGGGCCTGGCGCTTTATTCTGGATGTGGATGGTTGCTTTTTTAGGGGCAAGCACCGCTTTTGTTGAAGCTACTTTGGCACAAATTTATAAAGAGAAACATTTAGGTGAATTTCGTGGTGGACCTGCTTTTTATATTGAGAGAGGGTTAGGAGTGAAATGGTTTGGTATCTTGTTTGCGATAGTTTCTATCGTTTCTGCAGGGGTATTATTACCAGGAGTTCAAGCTAATTCTGTGGCAGACGGAATACAGAATGCATTCGAAATAGAAACTTGGAAATCAGGAATTGTAGTAGCGTTAATATTTGGTGCTATTGTATTTGGTGGTGTAAAAAGAATTGCCAAGTTTACTGAATTCGTTGTTCCAATAATGGCCATTGGTTACATTATTATAGTATTGGTGATCATTGCGATTGATATCGATCAACTTCCAGGAGTCGTTGCTTTGGTTTTTAGAAGTGCTTTTAATATGGAAGCTGGTTTTGGAGCTGTTTTTGGTTTAGCCATTCAATGGGGTGTAAAAAGAGGGATTTATTCTAATGAAGCAGGACAGGGTACAGCACCGCATATTGCAGCAGCAGCAAATGTTTCGCATCCCACTAAACAAGGTTTAGTACAATCATTCTCGGTTTATATCGATACTTTATTAGTTTGTTCAGCTACTGGATTTATGTTACTAATCACTGGTAAATACAATGTTCAAAATCCTGTGTTAGGAGCTAATGGTGCTACGCAGTTTTTATATCAGGGAGCAGAAAATGTTTCTGCCGGCCCTGGGTTTACACAAAGCGCCATGGATAGTGTTTTTCCTGGTTTTGGTTCTTACTTTGTTGCGATTGCATTATTTTTCTTCGCATTTACTACAATTTTGGCCTATTACTATATTGCAGAAACAAACATCGCTTATTTGACAAGGAATCTGAATTCTCCTATATACAGTCATTTACTTAAAGTATTAATGATGGTCGTGATTATGTATGGCTCTATCAATCAAGCAAAATTAGCTTGGAATATTGGAGATTTAGGAGTTGGACTAATGGCGTGGTTTAATATTATTGCCATTATTCTTCTACAAAAGCCTGCATTGTTAGCCTTGAAGGATTACGAAAAACAACGAAAGGCGGGCAAAGACCCTGTTTTTAATCCAGAAGATATTGGGGTGTCAAATGCGCATATATGGCATACAATAAATAAAAATAAACAAGAGTAGTTTTTTTGTTACGACCTTTAAAAGCTTCCAGAGATCAGATCTTTATTCTGTTTCTGGAAGCTTTTATTTTATTGCAAACAAACTACTTATTTAATCTATCTTTGCACTTTTTAAAACAAATCGGTTTTCATGGTAACGAATAGCCGAATCTACAAATTTACAATTCAATGATTACAGTTAACGATATTTCAGTACAGTTTGGTGGAACCACCCTTTTTAGCGATGTCTCTTTTGCTATAAATGAAAATGATAAGATTGCCCTAATGGGTAAAAATGGAGCAGGAAAGTCGACACTTCTTAAAATTATTGCCGGACAAAGCAAGCCGTCAACAGGAAATATTTCAGCACCAAAAGAAGCAGTGGTGGCTTATTTGCCTCAGCATTTGCTAACTACTGACGGAGCTACTGTTATGGAGGAAACCTCTAAAGCATTTGGCGAAATTTTCGGTATGAAAGCGGAGATAGATGAAATCAACGAGCAATTGACGATTCGTACGGATTATGAAAGTGATGCATATATGAAATTGATTGAGCGCGTTTCTGACTTAAGCGAGAAATTCTATGCAATTGAAGAGGTGAACTATGAAGCTGAAGTAGAGAAAATATTAATCGGGTTGGGTTTTGTTCGTGAGGACTTTACAAGACAGACTTCTGAATTTTCTGGAGGATGGAGAATGCGAATTGAGTTAGCTAAAATCCTTTTGCAAAAACCAGATTTGATTTTACTGGATGAGCCTACAAATCACATGGATATTGAAAGTATCCAATGGCTAGAAGACTTCTTGATTAATTCGGCCAAAGCAGTTGTGGTAATTTCCCATGATAGAGCTTTTGTTGATAATATAACAAATCGTACTATAGAAGTTACTATGGGGCGTATTTATGATTATAAAGCGAAGTACTCCCATTATTTAGAATTGCGTAAAGACAGACGTATTCATCAGCAAAAAGCGTACGATGAACAACAACGTATGATTGCTGACAATAGAACTTTTATTGACCGCTTTAAAGGGACTTTTTCTAAAACAGATGCCGTTCAATCCCGTGTTAAGATGTTAGAAAAGTTGGTTATAGTGCAGGTGGATGAAGTAGATACTTCGGCATTAAAATTAAAATTTCCTGCAGCAGTTCGTTCAGGTCAATACCCTGTAATTGTAAAAGACCTTTCAAAAGCTTATGGAGACCATGTGGTTTTCAAGGATGCTAATATTGTTATCGAAAGAGGCGAAAAAGTAGCTTTCGTTGGAAAAAATGGTGAAGGAAAGTCGACAATGATTAAAGCCATCATGAAAGAAATTGGTATTGATGCGGGAAGTCTGGAGATTGGTCATAATGCGCAAATTGGTTATTTTGCTCAAAATCAAGCTGCTTTATTAAACGAGAATGCAACTATTTTTGAAACTATTGATGATATCGCAGTAGGGGATGTAAGAACTAAAATTAAGGATATCTTAGGCGCTTTCATGTTTCACGGAGATGATGTGACTAAAAAAGTAAAAGTGCTTTCAGGAGGAGAGAAAACACGTTTAGCAATGATTAAATTATTGTTAGAGCCAGTTAACTTGTTGATTCTGGATGAGCCTTCAAATCACTTGGACATGAAGACGAAAGACATCATTAAAGATGCACTACGTGATTTTGACGGAACTTTAATCTTAGTTTCTCACGACAGGGATTTCCTTGACGGACTAGCGACGAAGGTTTTTGAATTTGGAAACAAAAGAGTAGTAGAGCATTTTGAAGATATAACTGGTTTCTTAGCACATAAGAAAATGGATAGCATGAAAGAAATAGAGAAATAATTTTTATAAAATTGAAACAAAAAAGGCGTAAGTTCATTCTTATGCCTTTTTTATTGGATTAAACTTCGGTTTTCAAAACATTTTTCTTTTTAAAATACAAAGCGATGTAGGAGAGAATGCCACATATAAAACTTATAATTAACAAATTGATAATGGAGTCATGGGTTTGCGAAAAGTTTCCTCTTTCTATAATTAATACCCGAAAAGCTTTTAAGAAATGAGTTAGCGGAATTGCATTTGCAACTTCTTGAACCCAAATAGGCATTTGGCTTAAGGGCCAAGTAAATCCACTTAATATAAAACTAGGTGTTGCAACTACCATCAAAACTTCGGTGGCTTTAATTTGTGATGGTATCATGATACTGACTAAAATCCCCATAAAACTGGTAGCAACAATAAAAATTCCTGCAACAATTGTAAGCGGAAAGATGTTGTCATAAACTGGGATTCTAAACCAAAGCGTAAACAACCAGTATAAAATCCAAAGACCAAAACTCATTATTAAGTAGGGTATAATTTTTACGGCAATCAATTTAATTAATGAGGGGCATTTTTCTATTAAATTTTTAAATGTTCCTAGTTCAAATTCTGAAGCAAAGGAAAGCGCTAGGCCAAGAAGTAAAACCTGTTGCAAAACGGCACCCAAAACTCCTGGCCAAAGAAAATACATGTAGTTGGAACTGCGATTGTATTTTTTTATATAGGTAGTTTTAAACGGTTCATATTGTGAGCTAATTATCTTTTCGGGGACGCCTTGTTTGCGTAATGTTTCTAGTTGAACTCCCACTTTTAATGTCCCCAAACAAAGTTGAATCGCCGATGATGCATAATTAGCCGTCAAAATATTAGATGCATTTACAATAGTGACAATCTCGGGGTATTTCCTTGTGAGTACCATTTTTTCAAATCCTTTGGGGATAATGACCACACAGGCAGCGTCTTTTTGAATGGTAATTTCCGAAATGTTTTTCTGGTCGTAAAGAAGAGAAGCAATATGTAACACTTCATTATCTTCAAACATTTGGATTGCTGTTGCGCTCATTTCACTTTGGTCCTCATCCACAACCAGTATTGGTAAATTCGTCACTTTCCCTTTTTCATAAACATAGCCTAACATTATTCCATATAGCAGCGGAGCTCCAATAAACAACAGTCGAAGTACTTTGTTTTGCCAAAATAACTTGAATTCTCTTTTGAGAAGATCTAAAAAAATTTGCATTGTTATAGTGTTAAAGTTACTGTTGTTTTCGAAATTAATTCTTTGGTTTCTTGAATGTTTATTGGGCTTATTTTTATTTCAAATAAACTTTCCTGCATTTCGTAATCTGGGTAAGCGGTAGCAATATTTCCGTAAGCTCCCAATTGCTTGATTGTGGTAACCGTTCCCTTGATGTCTTTGTTATTATAGACAACATGCACGCTTATATCTTGTCCTTTTTTTATTCTACTTAATTTGTTTTCTGGAATCGTAAAACGGAAATAGGTACTATTGGTAATGTAGCCGTTAAATAAAGTGTATCCGGCTAATGCTAATTCGCCAAGATCTAAAGTTATGGTTTCGATGCTCATGTCTTGTGGAGCAATAATATAACGTTCTTTGTTGGCTGTTTCCACTTCTTGCAAAGCGCCTATAGCTCTGTTTTGTTGGCCAAGAGCCATGGTTTGCTGTTCTTTTCTTGCTCCGTTTTTGGCGTCGTCTAATTCTGCTTGAACGGCATTGTACTGTGCTAGTGCCCCTTGATATTTTGCAAACGTTTCATCGTAGGTTTGCTGTGAAACTAATGAATCTTTAAGCATGTTGCCTAGTCGTTTGATTGATTTTTGGGCAAATTCATACTGTTCTTTCAGTCCTCTTTTTTTAGCTTCCAGTTGTTTGATTTGATTGTCGGTTGCTCCGTTTACGGCCATATTGTATTGTGCGTTTGCCGAAGTTAAAGCTCCTTCTGCCTGGGTCTTTTTTGCTTCGACTTCAGGTATGTCCAAAATGGCCAAGGTGTCTCCTTTTTTTACCAAATCTCCCTCTTTTACAAATATTTTTAAAATTTTACCGGGAATTTTACTCACTACGGCAATTTGCTCTTTTTCAATTTCCCCTTGAATTTGATTTTCATTTTTCATTTTTCCACAACTAATAAAAAGAGTTGCAAGAATCAGTAAAGCGATTATTTTTCTCATGAATTCCAGCTTTTATTGTGATAGGTTTTTTGTTAATTCTCCAGTGGCTATGATAGTTTCAATAGCTGATAATCGTTGTTCGATTAAAATATTTATTTTATTGACCGAGGCTTTGAAGGAATCATTTTCAGCTTCTAAACGTTCAGAGACAGTTATTAAACCTTCTTTATATTGTTTTGTTGCCATGTTCAAATTGTTTGCCGCAGCCTTTTCTTGCTGTTCTGCAATTTCAATTTTTTGATTTAAAACCGAATAATTTACAAAGTTGTTCTCTAAGAGCAGTTGTAATTTCTCTTTTGTGTCATCAATCTGGTTTTGAATTTGTTCAATGTTTATTTTGGCTTCATGGACTTTATGTTTTCTCTCAAAACCAGCAAAAATTTCCCATTTCATTGCGGCACCAACAACCCAATTTTGGCTGATTGTCATTTCGTTCAATCCTAAATACAATGCTTCGTTTATTCCGGTAATTATTGGGGTCGTAGTTTGGGCATTAAATAGACTAGAATAAGAAACTCCACCAAAAGCGCCCAAAGTAGGAAGGAAAGTTCCTTTTTCCTTTTTTAATAGAAATTCATTTGCCATTTTAAAAGACTCTAGCGCTTTAATTTCCTGTTTGTTTTCGGTAGATAATTTATCTGATGCAATTAAATAGGGAACTAGATTATATTGAACCGCGTCAATCTCAGAAACGGAATAACCAGTCAGGTATTGAATTTTTTTATAGACTAATTTCCGTTTTCCTTCCAATTCAATTTTTTTTGACTCTAATTCTAATGAAGCTAACTTTATTTTATCTCTGTCATAAGGAATGGCAAGTCCTTCTTCAATTGCTCTTGTAACTCTTTTCGTTTCTGTCTGCAATCTTTTATCACTGTCATTTACTAATTTTTCGACTTCATTTAATAAGGCGAGCTGATCAAAACTGTTGATGACTTCTTTTATGACCCCATCTTTTTCAGATTCTTTCAGATACTCTGTTCCTTTGGTTTTTTGTTGAAGTGCTTTGGCTCCGTTTGGAATTTGCAAGCCGCTAAACAACACCGTTTTTGCCATTACGCTCCCGTTGAAAAGATTTCCATAATTATCGAAAGCTGTTTTTCCGTCAAATAGGGGGTAATTAACTATAGGAATAGTTGCAGTAGGGAGGTCTATGGTCAGCCGATTATCAAAATAGGAATAAATAGCAGTCGCATCCACAGTTGGGATGTATTTATTCCAGACACCTTTTTCCTGTAGATTTAATTTTTCAATTTCAAGTTCTTTATTTTTAATAGAACTATTTTTTTCAATTGCTTTTTCAATTGCTTTTTCCAAAGATGTAGAAACGTTGATCTGGGCAAAGCCAGCGAATGATAAAAGAATAAGAATGGAAAGAGCTACATATTTTTTCATCTTAATTTGTGTTTCCGTGGTAGGATAAATTGTTGTGAGAGTCTTTTTGCGTACTGATCATATAAATATATGAAATTAGATATCAATTTATTACAAAAATAGAAATGTTATTCGGACTAACTTATGACACTTTAGTAAAAGTAGTGTCATAGGCGGGTGGTTTTTAATTTCGTTATAGATGTCTAATTTTAGCAATGGTATTGCTTTAACTGGACTCAGCTTTGTCAAACGATATCAAATAAATTTTGAAATGCTATGTTTTCTTGGCACGCAATGAAATGAGTATTAGGAAAGAAATGGAGGTAGTTGATCATTAATTTTCTTTGTTAGAATCGAAATTTACATGGAGGGAGTATAGAAACTGCGTAGGATTTATTTAGTTACTTTTTTTAGTACTGCGAGGTCACTTCCTATATCGGATTGTAATTGATGCCCTACATATCTTTTTACGACAGAAATAAATAGTTAAAATACTGATTATTAGTTAATTGTTTTTTTTATATTTTGTACCTTGTAGTTGAGTGTGTTAACAATATTTAAAATTTTAAACCATGAAAAAGTTAGTTTTAACTACGCTATTATTAATTATTGGGTTGTCCAGTAGTTCATTATTTTCGCAAACGCCAATTGAGGCTACTGCTTTGGGCTTGCCTGGGGATAACCTTAATCTGTATGCGGTTTTGGATGTTTTTCAGGATTCAAAAACATTAGAGGAATTTGAAAGAGCAATTAACTCTAAGGATTCTAACATTAATAATTTGGATTTGAATAATGACAATTTGGTTGATTATATCTCAGTGTTCAGTTATGATCAAGGTCACTTTCATTCTATAGTGCTTCGTGTAGCAGTTAGTAGTACTGAATTTCAGGATGTTGCTGTAATTGAAGTGAGTAAAAATAATTCGGGTAGAGTTATTGTGCAAGTTATTGGAGATGAGGCTTTGTACGGGGAAGATTATATTGTGGAGCCTTCGTATAGTAGCGTCGAAACTCCTAACCCTGGCTACGTAGGTGATCAAACAGTAATTGCTAGAGAAAATAACTATAGCAACACTGTTGTTTATGTGGATAGCTGGCCTATAATAGCGTATATTTTCTCACCACCATTTTCAGTATATCTCTCGCCTTGGCATTGGGGATATTATCCTAGATATTACTTTCCATGGAGTCCTATCCTATATTATAACTATTGGGATATTCACTATCATTATTATAGAAGTCCTTATTTTAGAAGAGTTGCTTATGTTAGATATCCTGCTAATTATTCTTATTATCAAAAAAGACGCACAAGCTCTCGTATCGTAGAAAGAAACAGAACGAGCGGAACTTATAGAAATACCTATGATGGAAGAGTATTTAAAAGACCTGATGCTCCGATTAGAAGACTCTCGAGACAAGAAATTACAAGAGAAAACAGTGCGACGTCCAGACAAGTTCGTCCTTCCACAATAGAGCGAAATAGAGAATCAACGAGACGTCAGGTACAACCTTCTAATCGATCGCGTAATCAGCAATCAACAAGAGAGCAGAGTAGTGAATCGACAAGACGAAAAGTGCAACCTTCGACAAGGCGTCAAGTACAGCCGTCAACAGAAACGAAGAAAAGGGAGCCGACAAGACAACAGCGTATACCGTCAACAAGACGGCAAGTAACTCCATCTCCATCTGCAGCTATTAAAACTAACCGCCAAATAAGACAGTCAGCTCGAGAAACCAGAAGGTCTAATAATTCTAAAAGTAAAAAAGAGGAACAGTAGAGTAACAGAAAGTATTTCTCTTTTCTTTAAAGTCTAATTCCTGGGGGAAGCAGTTCTTTGTAAACGGGATTTTTTTTGAAAAAGACCACGATTTTTGGAAGTATTGGAACTACTTTTAATTTTCGTTCAATTGCAATTGCCATTATTTTACATAGTAACTGAGTAATAAATTCTTCGTTGTCAAATTCTTCGGGTGTATTTATTTTTGTCAAAAAAATTTTTTTTTCCTGAAAAGAATATTCAACCGAAACTAAACCTTTTTCGACTGTAGTTTCAAATTGTCTTGCGAAAGTATTGTCTTTAATCTCCATAATGATACTAGATTGTTTCATTTTGTTTATTTTAGTATTTATGACCGGGTAATGTTTACCTTGGTTCATTGTTGAGGATTTATTGGAATTTCAACCAATAGTATTTTAAATTTAATATGGTTTTATTTAAAATTATTAAAAATCAATTGCATTTATGATTGTTTCGTGATTTAAACGTCAGTTCGTCACTTGCTTTTTAGCATAAGAAAGAGAACGGATGAATGCCGTTCTTGAGGAAGCAAGTATTCTGTTCTATAGTTGTGTTATTTTCGAAAATTTGCAGATAGAAAAAAGATTTTTAGTAATGAATTTATGTTGTGTTTCTAGCAATTATTTTTGTTAATGAGGGAACCTCTACAAAGATATTAATTTGATTATCAACATCAAATTGTTTTAACGTCTATGTTTAGATACGTTTCTCTTTGTCAGTAAATATAGGTCCTCGCAGTATTTTTATTAGTTAATTTTTTTTACACTATTCCACTCTTGTTTCGATAGTAATCGAAGGAGCGGTCTTTCTGTTTTTAATGCTTTCTTACGGTATAGCGTTTTGGTGTTTTAGAATCTATTTGAAGAGAATAACAATAATATTTAAAAGGAAATATAGAAAAGGAATCAGAATCTGCTGTATCCACAGTTTCAGATTTGTAAAGTAGAGTACTCTTAATTTAATGCTAATATAAAGGTATATTTGAAGTTGGTTCAAATAAAAAAATTAATTTTATGGGAAATTTCTAATAATTAGATGGCAATCTGTTGTAAAATCACGAAGCAAAATTATGAGTAAAATACCAGTTTATTTCATGCCTGGATTAGCGGCTAGTGCCGCAATTTTTGAGAGAATACAACTACCGGAGGCTGATTTTGAAGTCCATCTTTTAGAGTGGGAGATTCCACTATCTAAGGAATCTCTGGAAGATTATGCCAAAAGAGTAGCTCAAAAAATAAAAAAGGAGAATCCCGTTTTGATCGGAGTTTCGTTTGGCGGTATTTTGGTTCAGGAAATGGCAAAACATATCGATGCCAGAAAAGTGATTATCATCTCGAGTGTAAAAAGCAATCTCGAGTTTCCCCGAAGAATGAAAATGGCCAAGGCTACTAAAGCCTACAAACTGATTCCGATGAGTTTGATATTGAATTTGGAGAATTTAGCCAAATTTTCCTTTGGGGCAAAGATTAATCATCGACTGAAATTATATGAGAAATTCCTGTCGGTTCGTGATATCGGTTACTTAGAGTGGGCCGTAGAGAAAGTGATTCTTTGGGATAGAACAGTCGCTGACGAAAGCGTAATCCATATTCATGGTGAAATGGATGATGTTTTTCCTATAAAGTACATTAAAGAATGTACGGTGGTAAAAGGAGGGACGCATATTATGATCTTGAATAAATATAGGTGGTTTAATGCTAATTTGGCTTCTATTATTCTAGAAGAAAATACAAGTGTAGACTAATATAAATACCTAAAAAGAGAAAGATGAAAAGAATAGAAAAAATAACTATTATCCTTACGGTAGTTTTAGCAAGCGGTCTGTTGATTTTTGCGACTACTTATGCATCCAAAGACAAACTAGATAAAGAAAAAGAGTATGTGTCAACCTATTTTCCGGCTACTGCTAATTTTGCAGGGGAAACAACACCGCTAGAAATTTCGGATGTCAAAGAACGCTTGGACCGGGAGTTGATTGTCAACATCAACCTTCATGCTTCTACTATTTTAGCAATAAAAAGAGCAAACCGCGCTTTTCCTGTTATTGAACCCATTCTTAAGAAAAACGGAATTCCAGATGATTTTAAGTACCTGGCAGTTATAGAAAGCGGTTTAGTCAATGCTGTATCTGGTGCTGGCGCAAGAGGGGTATGGCAGTTCATGCCTGAAACGGCTAAGGAAAGAGGTATGGAAGTAAACGATATTGTTGATGAACGCTATAATTTAGAAAAATCAACAGAAGCAGCTTGTAGTTATTTTTTGATTGCCAAAGCAAAATTTGGAACTTGGACATTAGCTGCTGCTTCTTATAATGGCGGAATGGGCGGAGTAAACAAACAAATGGACATCCAAAAAGAATCTAATTATTATGATTTGTTGCTTACTGAAGAAACGTCTCGTTATGTATTCCGAATTTTGGCACTAAAAGAAATTATGAAAAACCCTGACAAATTTGGATTCTCCTTAGCAAATGAAGAACTGTACGCAATATTGCCAACAAAAAAAATTGCCGTAGATAGTACGATTAATGACTTAGCTAGTTTTGCGAAAGCACAGGGGATAAACTATAAGATTTTAAAAATTCACAACCCATGGCTTAGGGATAAAAAATTAGAGAATCCAACGAATAAAAAATATACAATTGAAATTCCATTGAGTGGATATTAATCTAAAATGACATGAAAATGACAATTCAAACTATAATTTTGTTAATGTGCATTGGCTTAACTGCTGGTGTTTTGAGTGGCTTGATAGGAATTGGAGGAGGAATTATAATGGTTCCGCTTTTATTATTGATGGGATTTACGCAGCAACAGGCGCAGGGAACTAGTTTAGCTGCTTTGTTGCCACCTGTTACCTTACTTGCTGTAATTAATTATCATAAAGCGGGATTTATAGATTGGCGCTTTGCAATTATAATATCGTTAGTGTTTGTGGTAGGCGGTTATTTCGGAAGTAAACTGGCGATTCATATTGATCAAAAAATATTAAAGAGAGTTTTTGCAGTGACTTTATTGGTTATTGGAGGTTTTCTTTTCTTTGAAAAATGACAAAAGAAAAAGGTGTTATTGTATCTTAACTTTAGATTGTATAAAAAACGCAGCTTCACAATTACTATTTTTCAATAGATTTGCGAAGCTGCGTTTTTTAATGCTTGATATTTTTGAAGTAACAAAAATAAGAAAGGGCAAAATGAAATTATTTGCCCTTTTTTAAATTATATCTTTTTCATCTGACCTTTCATCATGGTGATCTGTTCTTTCAGCATACCTTGTTTATCTAGTCTTTTTGCTTCGTTTAGAAGGTTAGTAGCTTCTAACTTTCTTCTTCTTGACATTGCAACTCCCGCCAGGTTCAATTTAGCAACAGCTAAATCCATATCCATAGACAATCCTAATTCGATTGCTTTCTTGAAATATTTCTCGGCTTGATTGATATTAGTTTGCGAAAGCATGATTCCGTGAAGGTAATTGAAATACCCCTGTTGTTTTCTTACTAAAGCTGTTTCTGGATTTTTAATGAAAGACAGCCATTTTTTTGCTCCTTCAAAATCCTGTTTTCTTAGTTTTAAAAATGCTAAAAGGATGAATTCGTTTTTGAAATAAAGGAAAATTGGAATTGCAGTCAATAATATAAGGAAAATTCCATTGCCGATATTGTTTTCAGTAAATTGCCAAATGCCAGTAATTACGAGAAGTCCGGCGATAATAAGTTTAATATTCTTGTGAAACATAGTAAGTTTGTTTTATGAACGCAAATATAGTAAAATGAATTGAAAATATTTTTACAAAACTACTTGTGAGAAAAAAAAGTCTTTGTATATTTGCACTCGGTTTTAGGGTAACGAATATTCAAAAACGGGAAGACATATAAATAAGATTTTAAAGATACAAAGCAATGAGCAAAAGAACGTTTCAACCATCGAAAAGAAAAAGAAGAAATAAGCACGGATTCATGGACAGAATGGAGACTCCGAATGGAAGAAAAGTTCTTGCTAGAAGAAGAGCTAAAGGAAGACATAAATTGACTGTTTCTTGCGAACCAAGACACAAAAAATAATGTTTGTATAAACATAAATAAGGCGTTACTTTTTTTAGTATCGCCTTTTTTTATACCTTGTCGTTAAATTATTATTTTTTTTAGAAGCATATCTGGATTTTTGTAACAATTAAGAGCGCTATTCTGCTGATTTACAATAAAAAAGATTAGAGAACAACTACAACAATAAACTACACATAATTTTAGTAAAATGCCAAAAGATACATCCATAAAATCAGTCTTAATTATAGGTTCAGGTCCTATTGTTATTGGTCAAGCATGTGAATTTGATTATGCAGGATCACAATCAGCTCGTTCTATCCGTGAGGAAGGAATTGAGGTTATCTTGATAAATTCGAATCCGGCAACGATTATGACCGACCCATCCATGGCCGATCATATTTATTTGAAACCCCTAACGACTAAGTCGATAATCGAAATTCTAAAAGCACATCCTCAAATTGATGCTGTTTTACCTACTATGGGTGGACAAACGGCTTTGAACTTGTGTTTAGAAGCAGATGAAAAGGGAATTTGGCAGGATTTTGGGGTAAAAATGATAGGTGTTGATGTAAATGCTATCAATATTACTGAGGACAGAGAGCAGTTTAAACAATTGCTTAAGAAAATTGGAGTACCATCTGCACCTGCAGAGATATGTACTTCTTACCTTAGAGGTAAAGAAATTGCACAGGAATTTGGTTTTCCGTTAGTAATCCGTCCTTCCTTTACTTTAGGAGGTACTGGAGCGGCTATCGTGTATAAAAAAGAAGATTTTGATGAACTTTTAACCAGAGGTTTAGAAGCATCACCTATTCATGAGGTGTTGATTGATAAAGCTTTAATGGGTTGGAAAGAATATGAGTTGGAGCTCTTGAGAGATAAAAACGACAATGTTGTGATTATCTGTTCGATTGAAAATATGGATCCTATGGGAATTCATACCGGAGATTCCATTACGGTAGCGCCAGCGATGACGTTATCTGATCCAACTTTCCAAAGAATGCGTGATATGGCCATTTTGATGATGCGTAGTATCGGAAACTTTGCAGGAGGTTGTAACGTGCAGTTTGCCGTTTCGCCTGACGAAAAAGAAGATATCGTAGCAATCGAAATTAACCCTCGTGTATCTCGTTCTTCGGCATTAGCATCTAAAGCAACTGGTTACCCTATTGCAAAGATTGCTTCAAAATTAGCTTTGGGTTACAACTTGGATGAATTGCAAAACCAAATTACCAAATCAACTTCGGCTCTTTTTGAACCCACTTTGGATTATGTGATTGTAAAAATACCGCGTTGGAACTTTGATAAGTTTGAAGGAGCTGATAGAACATTAGGACTTCAAATGAAATCTGTTGGTGAAGTAATGGGAATTGGACGTTCGTTCCAGGAAGCCTTGCACAAAGCTACGCAGTCATTAGAAATTAAAAGAAATGGTTTAGGAGCTGACGGAAAAGGATATAAAAACTACGAACAAATTATCGAGAAACTGACTTTTGCAAGTTGGGACCGAGTTTTTGTGATCTACGATGCGATTGCCATGGGAATTCCTTTGAGCCGTATTCACGAAATCACTAAAATCGATATGTGGTTCTTGAAACAATACGAAGAGCTTTATACCTTAGAGAAAGAGATTTCTACTTATAAAGTAGACGCTTTACCAAGAGAATTGTTGCTAGAAGCGAAACAAAAAGGTTTTGCCGATAGACAAATTGCACATATGGTAGGTTGCCTTGAAAGTCAGGTTCATAGCTTAAGAATGACAATGAATATCAATCGTGTATTTAAATTAGTAGATACTTGTGCGGCGGAGTTCAAAGCAAAAACGCCTTATTACTACTCTACTTTTGAAGCCGAAATTGAAAAGGCTGATGGAACACGTTATGTAGATAACGAAAGCATTGTTACTGATAAAAAGAAAATAATTGTTCTTGGGTCAGGCCCAAATAGAATTGGACAAGGAATCGAATTTGATTATTCTTGTGTACACGGAGTTTTGGCTGCCCAAGAGTGCGGTTATGAAACGATCATGATTAACTGTAACCCAGAAACAGTTTCGACTGATTTTGATACAGCCGATAAATTGTATTTCGAACCGGTTTTTTGGGAACATATCTACGATATTATCCAACATGAGAAACCAGAAGGTGTAATTGTACAGCTTGGTGGACAAACGGCGCTGAAATTAGCAGAAAAATTATCTAAATACGGAATAAAAATTATAGGAACCAGCTTTGATGCTTTGGATTTAGCCGAAGATAGAGGGCGTTTCTCTGAATTATTGACGGAACTGGAAATCCCTTTCCCACAATTTGGAATTGCAGAAACTGCTGATGAAGCTGCTGCACTAGCCGATACTTTAGACTTTCCATTATTGATTCGTCCTTCTTATGTGTTGGGTGGTCAAGGAATGAAAATTGTAATCAACAAGCAAGAGCTTGAAGAGCATGTTGTCAATTTATTGAAAACCATTCCAGGAAACAAATTGCTTTTAGACCACTATCTTGATGGTGCAATTGAAGCAGAGGCAGATGCGATTTGTGACGGTGAAAATGTGTACATCATAGGTATTATGGAGCACATCGAGCCTTGCGGAGTACACTCTGGTGATAGTAATGCGACTTTACCACCGTTTAATCTGGGTGAATTTGTGATGCAACAAATAAAAGATCATACTAAGAAAATAGCACTAGGTTTAAGAACCGTAGGTTTAATCAACATACAGTTTGCAATAAAAGACGATATTGTTTATATTATTGAAGCTAATCCTAGAGCGTCACGTACGGTTCCGTTTATTGCAAAAGCGTACGGAGAACCTTATGTAAACTACGCTACGAAAGTAATGTTAGGTCACAATAAAGTAACCGACTTTAAATTCAATCCGCAATTAAAAGGATATGCAATTAAACAACCGGTTTTCTCTTTTAGCAAGTTCCATAATGTAAACAAAGCGTTAGGGCCAGAAATGAAATCAACAGGAGAAAGTATCTTGTTTATTGATGACTTAAAAGACGATCAGTTTTACGAATTGTATTCTAGAAGAAAAATGTATTTGAGTAAATAAGCTCAAGTCACTATATTGAAAAGCCCCTATCAAGGGGCTTTTTTTTTGGCTGTAATTTTTTGTTATTTGTATGTAGAAACAAGGTTGTGAAGTTGCTAATAACGTAATACTGCTTTGCATAGGACCTCTAGCTGTTGTGCAGTCATTTTTCTTATTTACACTTTGTCAAATTTGTTTTTGATTGCTTTTTCGACTCTCAGCAAAAGTATAATTACCATTATAATCATAAGACTTAAGCCAATAATCATATTTGTAAAGTTGTCAAAAGTTGTTGAAAATCCAAACAAGGAACAAGCAGACAATATCACTCCAAGTTTAATCATTTCTTTTGAAGAATAGCTTTGAGCAAAAGTCCATCTTTCGTCACTTTTCATTGAACTTGGAGTTCTGTAACCATAAAGCGAATTAATCTTTTGTGGAGGAAATTTTAGCGTAACAAATCCTGCTAATGAAAATACTATTCCCATCGATAATGGAATTATAAATAATAAATTTTCAAACATATTAATTTAAGTTTTGTGTTGTTCCATTTTCCGGTTTTGTTCTAATAAAATGGTGCGCAACGTCAGTCTGTGAAGAAAAATTGCAATTGAATATCAATCAAATATAGTAAAATACTAGAATGAAAACAGGAATTTTCTGATTTTTAATTATGAATCATATCATCAGAATTTCTCGTCGCCAAATGCATTTTTTGGAGCTAAATTTATTTTTAACGTTTTTTGTGGATCTTCTTCTGTGCTATAGAAAAGGGTCAAGATGCTATTATCTAAAGACATTTTATCAAACTGTTGCTCGGGAACTATAGCTGTAAACTTCTCTTTAAATGGAATTTTAATTGTCTGTTTGGTATCAATGAAATATATAATTAAATCATCTGAATCTTGTGATAGATATACAATAAAATCAAATTCATATTTACGAGAAACCTCACTCCATAGACTGTCAGTATCAATGCAAATCAGTTGTCCATATTCGTCTATTTTTTCTCCATTATTCTTGTCAATTAAAATATAAGAGCATGGACCACTCGCGGAGCAACCACTTCTAAAAAGCAATGTGTTTTCATATTCTTTGATTAGATGAAAGCCAAGTCTATATGTATAATTATAAAGGTCAATATCTACTTCGTCTACAGTTACTTTATTTCCCTCAGCATTTTCAAGAGTTAACCAAATTCTGTCACAGTTATATTGCCAATATAATTTGGAATTATTTTTTAATTTAATAGTTTCACAACTAATAGTTGAACCATTCATTAAAGTGTTTTTGTCACAGAAGCACTGTTTTTTCTGACCAAATAATTGACAAAAAACAAAAAGTAAAAGGATAACGGAAAAATGCTTCATAATATATTTGTTAATGTCAATGTCATTTCGTCTAAAAAGCGGTAGTCAGCATCTTTTTAATTAATTATAAAGTAAATATAGGTCATTCTAGTAGATGAATTTATTTGTTTAGCGGCGTTCGAGCGAGACCATAGAAGTAGCGAGGGAGTCATTATTCTATTATTCAAACACCACTTTATTTATACCTTCTAGCTGCAATAAGTTAACTTCAATTTCCGGGCGACAACTACACATGGTTATTGAAATACCAGCTGATCCTTCGATGGCAGCAATATAAGCAGTATTTCCTGTTACTTTTATGGTGGTTTGCTCCATAATTCTATTACACTTTCCAGAAGTGGCAGCCAGTACTGTGGCTTTAGCTAACTCATTTGGAGTCATTTTGTCTATTACTGTATTCGTTATTACCTTATGGGTAATTGTCTTCCTGTATCCATCGCTATCGCTAATAGCGCCATTGCAATAGTCTAGCGGATCTTTGGTTGATGATAGATAGGTTAAATAAGTTGCAGGTTTTGTAGGGACTAATTGAGTTGTGTCTTGAATTAGCTTCGTTACTTCTGGATTACTGCCTTGACTGTTCTCTGGTAAAAGAGGAGTGTGCTGTTTGCATCCTGTTGTAACTGCTGTTATAAACAAAGCTATTAAAATTAGTTTTTTATTTTCCTCCTTCGGCATGGTGTTATTAGCTGCTATAAGGAAATACATTTTCCTGTATTTTATTAAAATTCCTAGTATTATAAATAGAATGGCTGCTGCAATCATTTTCCTATTCTATTTATTCCGGTGATTATTTATTCATTAGTAATAATGATTTTCAATGCTTTTTCTTCTGCAGCATTTAAAAACACTTGATATGCATGTTCAAGTTCAGAAAGAGGAAAACGATGTGTGATCATTTTCTTTAAATCCATGCGATTAGCAGAAACTGCTTTCAATAGCATTGGAGTTGTATTTGTGTTTACCAGTCCAGTAGTTATGGTTAGATTTTTAATCCATAGTTTTTGAATGTCAAAATCTACTTTTACACCATGAACGCCTACATTAGCAATATGAGCTCCTGGTTTAACTATTTTTTGACAAATATCCCAAGTTGTAGGAATACCAACTGCTTCAATCGCCACATCTACACCATCACCACCCACTATTTCTTTAACAGCTTCTTCAACATTTGTAGTTCCAGAATTAATGGTATGTGTAGCACCTAATTCTTTGGCTAATTTTAGTCGGTTGTCATCTAAATCAATCATGATTATTTTAGAAGGAGAGTAGAACTGCGCTGTTAAAAGTACAGACATCCCAACTGGACCTGCGCCAACAATTGCAATTTCATCGCCAGGTTTTACGTTTCCGTATTGAACACCTATTTCATGACCAGTAGGCAAAATATCGCTTAACAAAACGGCGATTTCATCATCAATACTTTCAGGGATTCTATGTAGGCTATTATCAGCATGAGGAATTCTAACATATTCTGCTTGAACTCCATCAATCATATACCCTAAAATCCAACCTCCATCTGTACAATGAGCATACATTTGTTTTTTACAATATTCGCAAGAACCACAGGAAGTAATGCATGAAATTAAAACCTTTTCTCCCTTTTTAAACTGCGATACACTGGCACCCACTTCTTCAATTATACCTACACCTTCGTGACCAAGGATGCGTCCACTTTCAATTTCGGGGTTTTTACCTTTGTAAATACCTAAATCGGTTCCACATATAGTTGTTTTTAATACTTTTACAATTACATCTGTCGGTTTTAGGATAGTAGGTTTTGGTTTTTCTTCTAAAGCGATTTTATGATCGCCATAATAAACTAGTGCTTTCATTTTATTTCTTTTTTAGGATTTAACGATTATTTTAATATACTATATATTTGTTAATCAGTATTTTATGCTTCTATACTCAAATATAGGCTATTTTGTTTACATAGCATGAAAAGGGACCTTATTTGTTGTCTCTCTTAGTATTTCAAGGAGTTTGAAGTTCAGTTTTTATATACAAAACCCCTTCATACGCACTCGCAGAGCGGGTTTGAAATGTAGAATTAAATTTAGTGAAATTTTAAAGCCTTCTTTTTAAGATATAGACTTTCTTAATGGAGTCTAATTTGGGAAAAGTTTTCAAAAACTTAGCGCGATTGGGAGATAAGGAATCGTATTGGTCCATGGTAGCATTTCCGTAGCCAGAATAGATAGATTCGACCACTTCCATTCCTTTTACGACAGTACCAAAGGAAGGAAATCCTTTTACACCATTATAGTTAACCGTGTCAAGGCGCGAATTATTCTTAAGATTAATGAATAAATCATTGCCTCGGGTATCTTTTCCATCTCGGGCATAGCTTAAAGCACCTTTTATATTGCTTTTCAATACTTTTTCATCGGATATTTTGAATTTGTTCCAAGGTCCCGTTTGTGTAGTGTCACTATTGCCAAATTGCACTACAAAGTCTGGAACGACTCTGTAAAAGAGCGTGTTGTCGTATAAATGATGTTTAGTAAATTGATAAAAACGGTCAACTGCCATCGGCGAAGAAGTTCTGTTTACTTGAATATCAAAAACGCCCTTTGAGGTTTCAAACCGAGCTGTAAAATTTTCGGGTGCTTTGTCATTAGTCCATTTGGGTTGAAAAACGGCTTTCGAACAACAGGAAAAAAATACGATTAGTATAATAAAAAGAAAGGTTCTCATCTGGCAAGTTTACGGATTAGTAGTTGATTTCATAAATCTAAATTAAGGTAATCGCGTTGCAAACGTTACAATGGTGCAGGAAATTAAAATTGGTACTCGTTGAAAATGAGCGCTAGTGGGTGCATTTTATGTTTGTGACTTTGAGCTGAGAATTCGTAACCGTTCAATTTTCGGTTTACCGAAAATTCGATGCGAAACCATAATTCCACTATACTCCAGCTAGCTCAAAATGGCTTTTAGCAAATCGGTTTTTAACTCCATTCGACGTTCAGTTTATCCAATTCGTTTTTCAATTCAGCAAGTGAATTCGGGTCGATTATTTGTGTATTGATTGTCAATTCAGTTTTTTCAGTTTTTATGATATAATCTCCAGCAAATTTTTTGATTTGCTTTATATCAGTTAGATTTATTTTCTTTCCAAATGGACTATTCTCTTTTATAAGTCCGTTTTCAATTGTTAAATATTTATTTTGCCTTTGGTAAAAATATCCACTCAAATACATTGCAGAAATTACAATCCAACCATAATCAGTCCAATTCGGTTCATCTTCTGTTAGGATTCCGATAAAAAACCAAACTAACCACATCAACCCGAAAATTAGATTGATATTCATTTGTCTTTTTTTATAACTTATTTTCATTTTTAAGCTTTTTTTCTTGCGTTTGTCTTAAACTGTTTGCTAACTAGTAGATAGGTCTAATGAAATCAGACCTATCACCCCTAATTTAAAGAGACAGGTCTCATGTTAGTCAGACTTTATTTATTCTCAAATATACCTAAATATCTAATCCTTATATGTTTATGATGTATTTTATTAAAGAAATGTATCATTCTAAAAGCTTTTTTTATTCCGCAGTTAATTCTATAGGAAACCGATCTGCTACTAAATTCAGTTGAATATTGTGTTCTAGGTAGGCTTTTAGTCCCGCTAGAACGAGTGTAAAGCCTTCGGTAACATCTCTAATTTGGTCACACATCTCGTCCGTTCTTCCTTGAATTCCATTGTATGTTATAGTAACAAAGGTTTTAGATTCGCCTAAATCATTAAATTCCCATTCGGCTATTGCCTTTTCATCTTCTCCCCATTGAACAACAATCGATTCGTTTGCTAAAAGAGAAAGTACTTTAACGGTAACAGCGTGGTTGCCGTACATTTCCCAAACCCAATCAATCGATTTTCCTTCTTCTAGTTTTCCTGAGGATTTTGAAAACCAGAACTTAGTCGTGATTTCTGGATTTATAAAGGCTTCAAATACTTCAGAGATTGGTTTTCTAATCAGCATTGCTGCTTCGGCGTAAGAAGTGTTGTCTGTATTCATTGTGTCTTTTTAATTGTCTAGATTAATTCTCATATGAGAATGTTGAATTCCTACTTCTACAAAGGGGGCATCGTATATTTCGAATCCTAAGATTAAGTAGAAAGGTACTGCATTGTGTCGGGCATGACATACGACTTCTTTTATTCCGTTAGCATTACAAAAAGACAGTAACTCCTTCACTAATAATTTCCCGATGCCTTTTCCTTGTTGGTTCGTTTCAACGGCCATTTGCATGAGTTGGGTTTTGGTTTTATCAGGGTTGAGCGGATTCAATACCACACATCCTATGACAGCATTACTTTCAACCGCCACAAAATGCCAGGCTTTATGATCGTGCATTTCCCAAGTATGATCTGGAACACCAATGGGGCGCAGTAATATGCGGTTTCTTAAATCGGTTTCTAATTGATAAAGAGGATTAGAGGTTTCAATACGTTGAATAGTAATCATTAATTTGTAGTGTCTGAATTTTTAATAGCATCGTTTTTCTTGCCAAATATTTTTTTAAATCCTTTTACGACAACTAATGCTATGATTCCGCCCACTAGTCCAGCTAGGGCCTCTCCAACTATCGAAGGTAGGTTTTGTAGTAAATGATGCACCGGTTCGATTTTATGCATGAATATTCCTCCTGCGACCAGAATTAATGCGATGGTTCCTATAAAGGCTAGGCTTTTAATGACTATGGGTAGCAATTGTATCAACTGCTTACCAATAAATTTAGAGGTTTTACTCCTATTAGCAGTTAGTAGCATTCCTAAATCATCCATTCGTACGATGGCGGCGACAATACCATAGACTCCTACGGTGGCTAAAAAGGCAATAAAAGTGACTACAATAACTTGGGTCGTAATCGGTTTTCCTTCTACGCTACCTAGGGCTATAATCACGATTTCTATCGATAGTATAAAATCAGTTAGAATGGCTGCTTTTATTTTTCCTTTTTCGAGAGCTAATACTTCCTCTTTGCTCGGGATTATGGTGTCAATTTTAGTACCCTCCTGTTCATGAGGAACTATGTATTCGTATATTTTTTCGGCACCTTCAAAGGCAAGATAGATAGCTCCAAGTATAAGGACGACCGTAATTAACCAGGGAATAAAATAACTTAGTAGCAACGCGAGTGGCAGGATGATTAGTTTGTTTAAAAAAGAACCTTTTGTTATGGCCCACAACACAGGGATTTCTCTTGAGGAAACAAAACCTGATGCCTTTTCAGCATTGACAGCTAAGTCATCGCCTAATATTCCTGCTGTTTTTTTTGTTGCTATTTTACTCATCACCACAACGTCATCCATAAGTGCTGCAATATCGTCTAGCAGTGCAAAAATTCCTGATGCCATAATCTACTATTTGTTTAGTTTTTCTTTAAAAAAATCAATTGTTCTTGTCCACGATAAGGTAGCAGCTGCATCATCGTATCGGGGTGTGGTATTGTTGTGAAAGCCATGATTGACCCCGGGATACGTATAGGCGGTGTTTTCTACTTTATTTTTTTTGAGTATGGCTTCATATGCTGGCCAACCTTCATTTACCCGACTGTCTAAACCTGCGTATTGCAGTAATAGCGGTGCTTTTATTTGCGCTGCTTCTTCGGCAGTGGGTTGCCCACCATAATAAGGAACTGCTGCCGCTAAAGTTGGAATTTTTACCGCCATCATATTGGCAATCCAACCTCCAAAACAGAATCCTACAACTCCTACTTGGCCATTACAATCTTTATGAGACTTGAGATAGTCGTAGGCCGCAATGAAGTCTTCGAGCATTTCTTCACGTGTCCGTTTTTTTTGCAATTCCCTTCCGTCGTCATCATTTCCCGGATAACCGCCTAATGGAGATAAAGCATCTGGTGCCAGAGTGATAAAGCCTTCTAATGCAGCTCTACGTCCTACATCTTCGATATAAGGATTTAGTCCGCGGTTTTCGTGTACTACGATGATTCCGGGTAGTTTCTTTTTCGTTTCCGTTGGCTGTGATAAAAGAGCCTTAATTTTTCCTCCACCTTTCGGGGACTCGTATGTGATATATTCTGATTTTAACCGTGGATCACTGGGTTTAATCAAAATGGAATCTAAATAATTAGGCGTCATAAAACTAAGTAGAGAAGGAACAGTAAGCGTTCCTACCGCAAACAAGGATAATTTTTCAACGAACCTTCTTCTGTCAATTTTGTTATGTGCGTAGTCATCGTAAAGGTCAAATACTTCCTGACTTATATCTTCTTTGGTTAATTTCTTCATGGTTATAGCTTTTGTTAAAGGTACGTATTTGTTTCAATCAATAGAAGACGCAAATATCTTCGAGTCCTTTTCTTTGTAAATCTGGAACCCAACATTCTTCGGCTGGATAGCCAACGGGAATCAATAGAAAAGGTTTCTCATTATCCGGTCGACCCAGAGTTTTGGTCAGGAAATTCATTGGGCTAGGAGTATGAGTTAAGGAAACCAAACCTGCATTATGTATCGCTGCCAACAAAAATCCGGCAGCCAATCCAACACTTTCCTGAACGTAATAGTTATTTTTCTTTTTGCCGTCAGCACCAAATTCATAAATGCGTCTAAAAACGATGATGAGATAGGGAGCGGTTTCTAGAAACGGCTTGTGCCAATCTGTTCCCAACGGTTTTAAATCGTCCAACCAATCACTAGACATACGAGACTCATAACTTTGTAGTTCTTCCTCTTCAGCAGCGATGCGAATTTTCTTTTTAATTTCGGGATTTTCAATTACACAAAAAGTCCAAGGTTGTTTGTGCGCACCAGAAGGAGCGGTAGAGGCTGTTTTTATTATATTTTCAATTACTTCTCGAGGAACTGCTCTGTCTGAAAATTCCCTTGCCGAACGTCTGCTGTCCATGGCTTCATAAAAAGAGAGGGAACGTTCGAGCATTTCTTCGTCAGAAAGAATAGGTTTGCTATAACGGATATACGGATGGTCTTCGATTATTTTTTTATCGGGCATTTTGAACGTTTTTTTCTTATTGTCAAATATAAAAAAAAATGAGTCTAAATAGTAGATTTACTGCTCAAGTAGGTATTTCTTTTGACAGCACACAAAAAAATCCCTAAATTGGGATTTTAGAAGTAATTTAATGAAGCTCCTTGTGTAGTGACCAAATGGTTTTTATACCAGCTAATCGCTAAATCAGCGACTTCAGAGAGTTTTCCCGGCTCTTCGAATAGGTGGGTTGCTCCGGCAACAATTTTCATTTCTTTTGTACAATGTAATTCGTCATAAGCTGTCTTATTCATTTCGATAACAGGCACATCATTGCCTCCTACAATTAGTAATGTGGGAGCAGTCACCTGATGCAAAGCGCTAAGCGCCAAGTCTGGTCGACCACCGCGAGAGACCACCGCTTTTATGGTATCACCAAAATAAGCCGCCGCCCGCAATGCCGAAGCCGCTCCCGTACTGGCTCCAAAATAGCCGATGGGCAAGTCCTTCGCTTCATTATAATTCATAAGCCATTCCGTAGTTTCTATTAATCGGCTAACCAAAAGGTCAATATTAAATCGATTTTCGTAAACGCTATCTTCTTCGACTGTTAGCAGGTCAAATAATAGAGTGCCTATTTTTTGTTTTTGAATGAGTTCAGCAACCATCCTATTTCGGGTGCTAAACCTGCTACTGCCACTACCATGTGAGAACACAACAATTCCTGTTGCCTCTTCAGGAATTATTAAATTTCCTTTTAATGTTACATACGTTAAGGGGATGTCAAGTTCTAGTTTTTTCATAATTTCCTTTCTTATAATAAGTACATGGTAATGTTTAACTTTTACTCCAGCGGTTAGTTGGCTTGCAGCATTTTGATTACCTCCTCGTCTTCTAGCTGTTGAAAATCTTTGTAAAAGCCGCCCACGCCCCTGAAATTTTTTGAAGCAATCAAATAGATGAGCTCATCGGTATGTTTTTCAAATAGGGGGACAGTATCGTAGGGTAAGACTGGAACAGCAACAATGATTTTTGCAGGATGCTGTTTTCGCAACATTTCTATACTTGCTAATAGTGTATTTCCTGTTGCTATTCCATCATCTACGAGAATAACATTTTTATTTTCAAGAACTTGGGGTTCTCGATCGCCTCTGTAGAGTTTGTATTTTTCGCGAAGTACATTTCGGAGTCTAGCAATTTCATTTTCTATGTATTCTTTTGGGACAGTAGGATGTTCATCTAAAATGGTAGAATTCAGTGAAACGGCGCCAATCGCAAATTCTTTATTGGATGGATGCCCTATTTTTTTAGAAAGAACAATGTCTAAAGGTAGTTGTAAGCTTTTGGCAATTATATAGCCAAGTGGAACACCACCTCTAGGTACCGCTAAAACAACTGAATTGCTGTTTTTGTACTTTTTTAATTTTTCTGAAAGCAAAAATGCCGCTTCCGTTCTGTCTTTTAGGATTTCGTTATACATGTCTCAAAAGTTTATACAATAAAATGTCACAACACACATAAAGATACTGATTTTAAGTCATTTATGAAATGCGGAGTAAAAATTTATTGATTGACAGCTAATTTTAATTGTTAGTATAAAGAACGAAGTATTAATTTTCAATTAGCCCTATATTTTAAAAAAACTAAACTTTCAAAAAGTTGGCTGTAATGATATAGAGAACTACGATGCCTATCATAATTGCAAAATTAAGAAACGGAAGCGGAGAGATTCCTACCACGCTGGCAACAGGAAGGAAGAGCATGGAAACGGTGATAACCAAACGTAGTAAGCTTAAAAAAGATATTTTCCAAGTTTACTTTTATAAAAATTTTTTCGGGTTCGAATGATAAATAAAATAAATAATTCTGATAGTATGTGGTATTATTCGATCAGGTTTGAGATTGAAATGAAAGACTTTTAAAGTGGTTGATTGAGTTTTGGCCCTAGTTTCATTAGGAATTACGGTCTTGGGATGTTGCGGTGATTTTCCTTCGGAACATAATCTTTGGATGCTTGGTAATTTTATCTAATTTTACTTCCTATATAAGACATAAATAATGGCATTGTTAGAAAGAATAAATCTAAGAGCAAAAGCGGATAAGAATACAGGATTTGGTACTAATGCCAATAGTTATGGCGGTCGTTTTGTCAACAAAAACGGAAGCGCTAATGTAGAGAAGCGAGGAATGCCTGTTTTGCAGCGCATCAGCTGGTATCATACCATGATTGATATGGCAGTGTGGAGATTCATGCTTATTATTCTGTCGTTTTATGTGAGTATCAATTTTATATTTGCCACTATTTATTATGTAATTGGAATCGAACATTTGGACGGAATTACAAGTACGGACAGTGAATGGGTTAAATTTGGTCAAGCTTATTTTTTTAGTGCACAAACCTTCACCACGGTTGGTTATGGACATATCAGTCCCACTGGTTTTTTGACCAGCGCACTTTCAGCCGCCGAGGCATTAATTGGTTTATTGAGTTTTGCTATTGCCACAGGATTGTTCTTTGGAAAGTTCAGCAAGCCAACTGCTTTTCTAAAATTCTCACACAATGCAGTGATTGCACCTTATGGAGATATCTCAGGACTGATGATACGCTTAACGCCGTATAAAAACACGAATTTTACCGATGCGGAAGCGAAAATAACTTTAGGGATGAGCGTGGAGGAAAACGGAAAGAAGGTTAATAAGTTCTATGCGTTGGATTTAGAATTAGAAAAGGTAAACGCACTGCCCTTGAGCTGGACTTTAGTACATCCCATTACTGAGGAAAGTCCCCTATACCAATTCACGAAAGAGGATTTTGCCAATACGCACGGGGAGATCCTTGTTTTTGTAAAAACGTTTGATGATATGTTCAGTAATACCGTGGCCACTCGTACTTCCTATACTTTTGAGGAAGTAATCTATGGGGCTAAATTTGAACCGATGTACACCCGAAGCACGGACAATTCTAAAACTATTTTGTATTTAGATAAGCTCAATTCATTCAAGGATGTCCCTTTAAAAGGATAGTTTTTAACTTATTCATAAACTATATAAAGTCTTTCTGGCAAAATAGCGTACTCCATCTCTATTTGGTTAAAACCTATTATCGAGTGTAAACAGCGCGTGCAGATACCTCCATAAAACGTAGAGTTTTCAATTTTTATAGTCTTGTATACTGTTTTAAACTTCTATTTTTCAATAGGTTATATCATTATTTCTTTTTAAATTTAATATGAATTTAATGAGATATATGATTATGAAAAAATTTTACATTACTCAGCTTAATACAATTTCAACAATTATTTTGTTAGTTGTATTCATTACTTCTTATTCTGTGACTGCTCAAACTTTTACTGGGAGTAATTTACCTATTGTAATTATTACGACTGATAATGATCCGAGTACAAATTTGCCACTTGAAATTTTGGATGAACCAAAAATTTTGGCAAGTATGAAAATTATCAAGAGACCAGACGGTACTAGAAATTTTATTTCGGATCAAAATACACCTGGATTTTTAAATTATAGTGGTAGAATTGGTATCGAAATTAGGGGTTCTTCTACTCAACTTCTACCAAAAAAACAATACGGTTTAACTACCTTAAAAGCGGACAATACGTCTAATAATAATGTAAGTATTTTTGGAATGCCAGAGGAGAATGACTGGATCTTAAATGGATTAGGATTTGACCCATCTTTAGTTAGGGATTACATGGCTTATTATATGTCAAGACAATTGGGGAATTATGCCAGTAGAACACAATTTTGCGAGGTTGTGATTAACGGAGATTACAAAGGGCTGTATGTTTTTCAGGAAAAAATAAAATCAGATGAAAACAGAGTAGATGTCTTAAAAATTGAAAAAACAGATAATATTTTACCCAATATCACGGGAGGATATATTACAAAAGCAGATAAAACTACCGGGGGTGATCCCATCGCTTTCTGGATGGACGAAACTAAGTTTGTACATGATTTACCAAAATCTAAAAATGCGACAACTGAGCAGACACAGTATATCGAAGGTGTCTTCAATAAATTGCAAGACCATGCTTACGACAATGATTTAGAAGATGGGTACAAAACTGTTATTGATGTACCTTCCTTTGTTGATTTTATGTTGGTGAATGAGTTATGCTCTAATTCAGATGTTTATCAGTCCAGTACCTTTTTTCATAAAGACAGAGATGGAAAATTGCGAGCAGGACCAGTTTGGGATTTTAATCTAAGTTTGGGTAGTACATTTGCAAACGGCGACAGTCAAGTTGATCAATGGCAATTTAACAATGGGAATAGAATCGGTCCGCCATTTTGGACTTATTTATTCGATAATAGAGATTTTAGATGTTATTTAGCAAAGCGATGGAATGAGGTAATAGCACCTGGTCAACCATTGAATAAAGAGGTGCTAATTGCCTATATTGATAACACTTTAAGTTATATCATTGAAGCTATACCTCGGGAGAATGAACGTTGGGGAACGCTCGGAGATCACACTAACGATATAAATAGAGTTAAAACCTTTATTGAAGAAAGAACTACCTGGATTACAAATAATATAGGGCCGTTTTCTGACTGTTCTACTGTCACTTTACCACCGCTTGTAATTACTAAAATTAACTACAATCCTAAAACGTCTACTGCTTTTGCAGTAAGTAGTGATTTAGAATTTATTGCTATTAAGAATATAGGTAATCAGGAAATAAATCTTTCAGGGATTTATTTGAGACAATTAGGACTGACCTATCAGTTTCCTTACAATTCAACAATTGAAGCAGAAGGAACTATTTATTTGGCTAGTAATTCTACGATTTTTCAAAATAAATATGGAATAGCTCCTTTTGGTCAGTTCACTAGAAATCTATCCAATAAATCTCAAAAAATTGTTCTCGCTGATGCCTATGGAAATACAATTGATTCAGTCGAGTATTTTGACGCTGACCCATGGCCAACATCAGCTGATGGAGGAGGAGATTATCTTGACTTAGTAAGCACTTCTCTAGACAATAACATCGCCTCAAGTTGGGTTGCTAAAAATGACAATGCCTTATCTACTCAATCATACCTAGCTTCTTCTTCATTTACCGTTTATCCTAATCCATTTTCAAATAGGGTGATTATTCAATCTGATAAAGTGGTCACTGGAGTTAAAGTGTTTACTGTTTTTGGTGCTTTAGTACAAGATATTAAATCAAATTCAGAAAACATAAATGTGGATTTAAGTGGGCATTCCCCTGGTCTCTATATTATAACAATCTACAACCAAAACGGTTTTACAAGCAAAGAAATCATAAAAAAATAAATTTAAACAGTAAGAGTATTTATGTTAAGATCAGATAAGTAAAGGCGTAGACTTTTACTTATCTTTTTTTGTATATGCATTTTTCCTTGGTGTTTCCTAAAGTTTGATTTTTGATGGAAGTTGGAGAGAAATCGTTAATGCAACTGCTGTAATTACCATTTGATATTCGGAAAGAAGTCATATTCCTAATTGTTTTGTTTATGCTAATGCATAGAAAAATTAAGCAAAAATGAAAGTTTAAAGGCGATAATAAGGGTTTTTAATTAAATTATTTTTATATTTGTTTAATAAATATGAATAAATAATGAACAATATAAAAAATGTTTTTAGCATAAAGGATCTCGAAAATCTTTCCGGTATAAAAGCACACACCATACGTATTTGGGAAAAAAGATATAATGTGCTGCAACCCATGCGCACAGACACTAATATCAGATTGTATGATTTAGCGAGTTTGCAAAAACTGTTGAACATTACTTTATTACACGATTACGGATATAAAATATCTAAAATTTCGGCCTATCCAGAGGAACAGATTCCATTGATGGTAAAAGAAATTGTATCTTCAAAGAGTGCTAAAAATCATGCTATCACCGCTTTCAAAATGGCTATGATGAACTTTGATCAAGAACTTTTTTTAAACACGTACAATTGGCTGAATGAAGAAAAGTCATTCAAGGAAATATTTCATCAGGTATTTATTCCATTGCTTGAAGAATTAGGTTTATTATGGCAAACTGATACTATCACTCCTGCTCATGAGCATTTTATCAGCTACTTAATCAAACAAAAAGTATTGGTCAATACGGAAAAACTTCAGGCGGAAAAACGTACTAAATTAGACAAGGTTTTTGTACTTTCACTTCCGATGAATGAAATACATGAGTTGGGGTTGATGTATCTCAATTACGAAATTTTATTAAGTGGATATAAAACAGTCTATTTAGGGGAGAGTATGCCCATTGATAACTTAAAAGACCTGAAAAAACATTTTGAATCTATTGTTTTTGTGTCTTATTTAACGGTTCAGCCGGAGAGAAGTGCCATTAACGAGTATATAGCTCAAATGACAGATGAATTATTAGATGATACTACTGAACTCTGGTATACCGGATGGTTGACTCAGTTTATTGATAAAGAAAATCTATCTGATAGGATAGTCGTTTTTAATTCTATGGCAGAATTAATAGAGAAAATATAGGTTTTGTTTAATGATTTTGTATATTTGCTAAACAAATGAAAAAGAAAATTACAATTATAGGTTCAGGATTTTCAGCATTGTCTGCTGCTTGCTATTTGGCTAAAGCCGGACATGAGGTTCTCGTTTTTGAAAAGAACACAACCATTGGTGGTAGAGCGAGGCAATTAAAAGAAGATGGTTTTACATTTGATATGGGACCGAGTTGGTACTGGATGCCAGATGTTTTTGATCGTTTCTTTGCTGATTTTGGAAAAAAGACAACAGATTATTATGAGCTCATCAAGCTCTCACCGGCTTACAGGGTTTATTTTGGAGAAAATGAGTTTATTGCAATCGCAGATAATCTAGCAGAAATCGAAGCTACTTTTGAAGCTATAGAAAAAGGAAGCGGAAAGATCTTGAATGAATTCATAACAGAAGCAAAAAGCAATTATGACATTGCCATAAAAGATTTAGTATACCGTCCGGGAGTTTCACCATTAGAACTTGTAACGCTAGAAACAACGAAGAAGATAGGGCAGTTTTTTAGCAATATTAGTCGTGATGTTCGCAAGAAATTTAAAAATGAACGACTAATTCAAATTCTTGAATTTCCTGTTTTGTTCCTAGGAGCAAAGCCGTCAGATACTCCGTCCTTTTACAGTTTTATGAATTACGCTGATTTCGGAATGGGAACTTGGCATCCAAAAACAGGAATGTTTGATGTGGTGCGAGCGATGGAAAGCCTAGCCAGAGAACTGGGAGTGACGTTTCATACCAATTCCAATATTGAGAAAATTATTGTCGAAAATAAAGCAGCAACAGCAGTAGTAGTTAATGGTGAAACGATATTTTCGGATATAGTTTTGAGTGGTGCTGATTACCATCATACGGAAACCTTATTAGATGCTAAGCATAGAGTGTATTCAGAAGAATATTGGGATAGTCGCGTATTTGCTCCTTCATCTCTTTTGTTTTATGTTGGTTTTGACAAGAAAATAGAAAACATATCACATCATGCTTTATTTTTTGATGTTGATTTTTATCAGCATGCAAAGGATATTTATGATGCGCCGCAATGGCCAAAGGAACCTTTGTTTTATGCCAATTTCCCATCACTTACTGATAAAACAGCTGCTCCAGAAGGAATGGAGACTGGTTTTTTTCTGATTCCGTTAGCTCCAGGCATCCATGATACTGAGGAGTTGAGAGAGGAATATTTCAATAAAATAATTGATCGCTTTGAGATTTTAACGCAGCAAAGTATAAAAAATAACATTATCTTTAAAAAGTCGTTTTGTAAAAATGACTTCGTAGAAGAATATAATTCTTACAAAGGTAATGCATATGGAATGGCGAACACTTTAATGCAGACGGCTTTTTTAAGACCAAAACTAAAAAGTAAAAAGGTAAATAATTTGTATTTCACAGGTCAGTTGACTGTGCCAGGACCGGGTGTCCCTCCAGCATTGATATCTGGGAAATTAGTATCAGATTTAGTAAACAAGCAATTTTTAGAACAATAATTATGAAGCAATTATTTGACGATGTATCTTTTAAATGCAGTAGAATAGTAACAAAAAACTACAGTACTTCATTCTCATTGGCAGTCTATATGCTTTCGCCAAGTATAAGAGATGCTATTTATAGCGTCTATGGTTTTGTGCGTTTTGCAGATGAAATTGTGGATTCATTTCATGGTTACGACAAAGAGGATTTGATTAACGACTTCGAAAAGGAGTATTACAAGGGAATGGATAGAGGCATTAGTTTGAACCCTATTTTGAACTCTTTCCAGCAAACGGTTAAAGAATATAATATTACTGATGATATGATTCAATCTTTTTTGAAAAGTATGAAATTAGATTTAATCAAATTAGATTATAACAATAAAGCGGAATACGACGACTATATTTATGGTTCAGCTGACGTTGTTGGTTTAATGTGTCTCAAGGTTTTCGTAAACGGAGATGATGAGAAATACAATCAGTTAAAAGACGAAGCTATGCGTTTGGGCTCTGCCTTTCAAAAAGTTAATTTCTTGCGTGATCTTAAGGATGATAATTTAATTTTAAACAGGAATTATTTTCCTGGAGTAGATTTAAACTCATTTGATGAAAAGGCTAAACTTGCCATCATAGAGGAAATCGAAGAGGATTTTAGAGTTGCCTATCAAGGTATTATGAAACTGCCTATTGTTGCTAAATTTGGTGTTTACACTGCATTTGTCTACTATAAAAAGCTGTTGAAAAAGTTAGAAAACACCCCCTGTCATGAGATTGGAAATGAAAGGATTCGGGTATCTAATTACACTAAAGCGGGATTACTAGCGCAATCTTTTGTAACCTACAAGTTGAGATTAGTATAAAAAATATGCTTATTTTTAAAATGAATATTTATAAATAAAAAACAATGATTTCCTTTTTAATATTTCTAGGCGTTTTTCTTTTTATGGAATGCGTTACTTGGCTGACTCATAAGTACGTAATGCACGGATTGATGTGGTATTTTCATGCTGATCATCACCAACCCAAATATGCAAATGTTTTCGAACGAAACGATATCTTTTTTGTGATTTTTGCCGTTCCCAGCATCGTACTTTTTTATTTTGGAGTGCAAGGTGGCGTAAACTATCTGTTTTTCATTGGACTTGGAATCACATTTTACGGGTTCTGTTATTTCATGATACACGATGTCCTGATTCATCAGCGATTTAAGTGGTTCAAAAATACCAATAACAAATACCTGATAGGATTGCGAAAAGCGCACAAAGTGCATCACAAGCACTTGGGTAAGGAGCACGGAGAGTGTTTTGGGATGTTGTTTGTACCTTTGAAATACTATAAAATATAATAATTTCTTTTGGGCGTGACTTGTCCCGATAGCTATCGGGACGGGTCGGGTTATTCGTTCCCGCTTTTTTATAACTGGTAAAAAATATCAGTTATAAAAAGAGCTCCACTATTATCCCTCACGCAAGCCACACTTCCGTACAATTTTCTATTGAAAAACAAAAAAACAAGACAGATGAAAATCTATAAAAAAGAAAGCGTTCAACACGTAAATGCAAGTTTAGAAGAATGTTGGACATTTTTTTCTAATCCAAAAAATCTTCAAAAAATAACACCTGAAACGATGGGGTTTGAAATCACTGATTTCGATAACAAATCCATGTATGCAGGCCAAATTATACAATATAAAGTGTCTCCGCTTTTAGGGTTAAAACTATCGTGGGTAAGCGAAATCACTTTTGTGAAAGAAAAAAGTTATTTTGTTGATGAACAACTTTCAGGGCCTTATGCTTTATGGCATCACAAACATTTTTTTGAAGCCACAGAAAACGGTACAAAAATGACCGATGTAGTGCACTATGCCCTGCCTTTGGGTTTCATTGGACGTATCATGAATACACTGGTCGTTAAAAATAAATTAAAAGATATTTTTGAGTATAGGCGTGTTATAGTTGATAAAATGTTTAATACTAAATAATGAACAAACAAGAAGTAACTTTTTTTTGGTTCAGACGCGATTTACGTTTGGAGGATAATGTAGGTTTGTTTCATGCTTTGCAGTCAAAATTCCCTGTAATACCACTTTTTATTTTTGATGACTCGATTTTAGACAGTTTGCCAAAAAATGATGCTAGGGTTGGTTTTATACACGAATCCCTTTCGAAAATAAATGATAAACTACAAGAAAATGGAAGTTCACTTTTGATAAAAAAGGGACATACTACTGCTATTTGGGAATCACTTATTCAAGAGTATGACGTAGAGGAAGTGTTCTTCAACAAAGATTACGAGCCGTATGCGATAAAGCGGGATACAGCCATTTGTGAGTTATTCGAAGCAAATAATACAGCTAGCTATACTTTTAAAGACCAAGTAATCTTTGAAGAACTTGAAATCACAAAAGCAGATGGTTTGCCTTACACCATCTATACGCCGTATAAAAATAAATGGCTAGAGAAATACAAATCAATGGCTCCAGTTGAGGAATTTGATAGCACAGCTACATTTTCTAATTTCCATAAATCCGATTTTGTTTTTCCAAGCTTCGAACAGATAGGTTTCGAAGAAAGTTCGATCAAAGTTAAGCCTCACAACTTAAAATTTATTTCTAATTACCAAGAGATAAGAGATTTTCCTGCTTTGGATCAAACCTCTTATCTATCACCACATCTTCGTTTTGGAACAGTAAGCACTCGCAAATTAGTGAATTGGGCATTTCATAAAAACGATGTCTTTTTGAGTGAATTGATATGGAGAGAGTTTTTTATGCAAATCTTGTTTAGCTTCCCAAAAGTGGTCACTCATAATTTCAAATCTGCTTATGACGGAATTCAGTGGCGTAATAATGAGGACGATTTCAGGCGCTGGTGTGCTGGAACTACGGGATATCCTATGGTTGATGCCGGAATGCGACAACTCAATGAAACGGGATATATGCACAACAGAGTGCGGATGGTTGTAGCAAGTTTTCTCTGCAAACATTTACTGATACAATGGCAATGGGGTGAAGCTTATTTTGCCGAAAAACTATTGGATTATGATTTATCAGCAAATGTAGGGAACTGGCAATGGGCTGCAGGAACTGGTTGTGATTCGGCGCCCTATTTTAGGGTTTTTAATCCCGAGATTCAATTGAAAAAATTTGATGAAAAAGGAATTTATATCCGTAAATGGATAAAAGAGTTTGAATTAGGATATGGCGAACCTATGGTAGAACATGCTATGGCTAGAGACCGAGCGATTGCAACTTATAAAGCGGGGATACTGAAATGATTTTTTTTGTTGCAAATCTTCTTAGTCAATTTATTCAGCATTCCATCAAAACAGTATCAGTTGTAAAAAGCTTATATAACTTATAGGTTGAACATATATTCAATCAATTTATTCATCGCTCTCTGTTTTTTAAAACTTATATGACTTATATGTTGTTAAAATCTATTTAATCAATTTATTCAGCATTCCATTAAATATAAACCCATGAAACGGAAAAACAGAATACCAGTATAATTTACCCCAAAATCCTTTCGGTTTAAAAGTTGCTGTCTGAATTAAGGTGTTATCGATGATTTTAAACTCCAGCCAAGCCTCTCCGGGTAATTTCATTTCGGCAAACAAAACTAATTTCCCTTCTTCTCTGTTGGCATAAAGTACGCGCCAAAAATCTAAGGCGTCACCTGCATGAATTTCTCTTTTATTCGTTCGTCCTCTGCGGGAACCAACACCACCATATAGTTTGTCTATAAAACCACGTAATTCCCATAACCAATCTCCATAATACCAGCCCGTATCTCCACCAATGGACCAGATTTTATTTACGGTATATTCTCTGTCTACGATTTTCATTTTTCTTTTATCAATGAAGCAATCTTTTTCTGGAATTTTTAGGTAATCAGACATATTGGTATTAAATCGCCCGCTAACTAAAGAGTCTTTCCAGCTAGATGCTACTTTATCTTCATCTACTTTTATTAATGCTCTAGACAAAGCCTGTTCGTACGTCATGGGTTTTAGCTGCAATAATTCATTGATGCGATGATCTCTACAAATCACTTCAACTTTCATACTGCTTACTAAAGCAGATGCTAGTTTATAAGAGGTAGAGGTTACAAAATACAACCAATAAGAAGATAACTTAGGTGTCATTACAGGAACAGTAAAAATCCATCGTTTTAGTTTTTTTGCTTTGGCAAAACCCAACAACATTTCCTTATAAGTAAGAATATCGGGTCCGCCAATGTCAAAATTTTGATTATAAGTAACTGGGTTTAGTAATGATTTCGAAAGAAAGTCCAGTACATCAGCAATTGCTATGGGTTGGCATTTTGTGTTCAGCCATTTTGGTGTAATCATAATAGGAAGCTTGTTCACCAAATCTCTAATAATCTCAAATGAAGCACTACCAGAACCCACGATAATTCCTGCTCTGAGTGCAGTCATTGCATAAGTTCCCGAGCTTAAAATATCCTCTACATTTTTTCTGGAAGACAAATGTTTCGAAAGTGATTTGTCATTGACAATTCCGGTGAGGTAAATGACTTGTTTTGCATTTGTTTGATTGATTCGTTGCAGAAAATTTTTAGCCGAAGTACTTTCTAAGTCATCATAATTGTCTGATGAGCTAGACATAGAATGGATGAGGTAATAAGCGGCATCAATATCTAATGGTATTGCTGATAGCGTTTCTTCCTTAAGAAAATCGACTTCGATTACTTCAATATTCTTTTCAAATTCTTTTGGCGTATAAAATCTATTTTTATCTCTAACACAACAGATTATTTCGTGTCCTTGTCCTACCAAAATTGGTAATAGTCGTTTCCCGATGTAACCTGTTGCGCCTGTTAAGAGAATTTTCATAGATTTTATTTTAAGAATTAAATTTAGCTAAATTTATTGGAAATTAGACTAATAAATTCTTTTCTGGTTTTGTCTTTTTCAAAAGCACCTGTAAAAGAGGAGGTGGTAGTTACTGAGTTTTGTTTTTGAATGCCTCGCATTTGCATGCACATATGTTGCGCTTCAATAACAACAGCTACTCCAAGCGGATTTAGAGCTTCTTGAATACAATCTTTTATTTGATCGGTTAATCTTTCTTGTACTTGCATTCTTCTCGCAAAAGCATCGACAATTCGAGGAATCTTACTCAGCCCTACGATCTTACCATTTGGAATATAAGCAACATGCGCTTTTCCAAAGAATGGCAACATATGATGTTCACACATGGAATACACTTCTATATCTTTTACAACAATCATCTGTCTGTGATCCTCTGTAAATAGTGCCGACTTTAAAATTTCTAGTGGGTCCAGGCCATAACCATGCGTTAAGTATTGCATTGCTTTAGCTGCTCTAACCGGTGTACTCACAATTCCTTCCCGATTCACATCTTCCCCTAAATTATCGATTATCGATTTATAATTTTCAGCAATTGCATCAGTGATTTCAGTATCATAACGCTCTACTTTTTCGTAACTTTTGATTTCTTTAACTATCATATTCTGGTCTTATTAGTACTTGATTTTAATTACATTTTAAAGGTAACAATGCCGTAATCCATTTCAAAAATTTGGCCTGAAATTGATTTGGCCTTTTCTGAAATAATAAAATTGGCCATTTCGGCTACTTCCGCTGGTTTTAAATAATTTTTCATTGGGTGGCGTTCCACCATGTTTTCTTTCATTCGATCATTTCTTAAAATTCCTGCCGATAGTGAGGTTTCAGTAATCGTGGGAGCAATAGCATTGATGCGTACTACCGATGCCAATTCTGCTCCTAATGATTTTACTAATCCTTCCACTCCTCCTTTTGCAGTAGCAATACTGGCATGAAAAGGCATTCCTAGTTTTACCGCCACTGTGCTAAACAATAGAATTGATGGGTTAGTCCCTTTTTTTAGAACAGGTAAATATTTTTGAATCGTTTTTACTGCTCCTATGACGTTTATCTCAAAATCATTCCTAAAATCATCGATGCTTAAGCTGCCTATTGGTTTTAAATTAATAGAACCTGGGCAGTAAATCAAGCTGTCAATATTTTCTATAGAAGGAAGTTCATCCTTTAAAACGTCTATAGAATAATGAGTTAGATTAGGGTGTGAAACGTCTGGCTCATTTCTACTGATGTTGTGTACAAGGTTGTTTTCTAATTGCTCTAGTAAAATGGCATTTCCAATACCTTTACTACCGCCTACAATTACGATGTTTTTCATTTGAATGGTGTTTATCTTTTGGATATTTTATTGTTGTTAATTTGTCTTTGTCTACTGCATTTAAAGCGACCTTCTTTAAAATCACGAAGTTTTTCATGTTTTGTTTTGCGCCCTTGAACCCTTTTGCGCCACATTATGAAACTTGTGGGTTTCAATTCTATGCGCATTAAATCAATAACTTCCTGCTCTTTTAATCCAAATTGAAGTAAAATAGCATCAAATGTGGTTCTGTCTTCCCAAGCCATTTCAATTACTCGGTCTTTTTCTATATCAGATAAATGATGTTCTGTCATTGTTAGTATTTTAGATATTCGGTCACTGTAATTTTGGCTTTTAAATCAAACATTAAATTATAAAGACCAAAAAACGTTCTGTTCATGTATATAAAATGCTTCGAACCACGATTTCCATTCATTTTTCTAAGGTTGGTGTCACTGGCAAATCGTTCACCTAATTTAGCTATACTTTCAAAAAACACTGCGTCTGAGAAATCGAAAGTTTCTTCCTGGAACGGTTTAGTAAACAACGATAGTAAGTCGTAAAACATAGCTGTGAAATAATCTACTTCTTCTTTAGAATCATCAGTTCTAAGGATTTCTAGTTCAAATAATTTTTCGCTAAAAATCTTTTTGTTATCGATTACTTTCGGATCGATTAATTCAAAATAGGGAACGTAAAACTCATTTGGGATGGTTTTCATACATCCAAAATCAATCGCTATCAATTCATTTTTATCATTCACCAAGAAATTACCTGGATGTGGGTCAGCATGTACTTTTTTTAGAACATGAATTTGGTACATGTAGAAATCCCATAAAGCTTGTCCAATTTTATTGGCGATTATAGGATCTGAATTTTTAAACTCAGAAAGGTGAACTCCAGTCATCCAATCCATAGTGATAATCTTCTCAGAAGAATATTCAGGATAATACTCTGGAAAGACAAGATTGTCTATTTTCTTGCAGGCATCAACAACCTCTTGGCTTTGTTTTAGTTCCAATAAATAGTTGGTTTCTTCAATTAGTTTATCTTCGACTTCTTTAAAGTACTTGTCAGAATCTTTTCCTTGTAGGTTAAACATTCTGATGGCAATTGGTTTTACCAATGCTAAATCAGAGGAGATGCTATTGGCAACGCCAGGATATTGAATTTTTACCGCTAGTTTTTTATTGTCTTTCACTGCCGAATGGACTTGACCAATACTGGCTGCATTTACAGAATTAGCGTTAAACTCATCAAAGATTTCATAAGGAGTTTTTCCTAAATTATTTTTGAAAGTCTTTAATACTAACGGAGCCGAAAGTGGTGGTACTGAAAATTGAGACAAAGAGAATTTTTCTACATAAGCCTGTGGCAAAAAACTTTTATCCATACTTAACATTTGAGCAACTTTCAAGGCGCTCCCTTTTAAGCTTTTTAAGCCGTCGTAAATGTCTTCGGCATTGTTTTCATTTAGCTTATCCCGAGTAAGATCAGAGTTAACGATTTTTTCTCCGTAATATTTAAGGTAATTGACGCCTACTTTTGCCCCTGTTTGTACAAGTTTTGTGGCTCTTTCAATTTTTGACGTTGGTATATAATCTATCGTTTTCATTATTTGTTTTGTATTTTTTCTTTAAGAATAAATTTCCCAAAGTCAATTAAACTATCTATTGGTGCGATGTTCATCAGTTCAAAACTCAGTTTCACTGATTTTTCAATGTAGATGTCTGTTTTCTCAAATGATGGAGAATCATCATCTAGCCAGAATTTCAACGTTAACAATAATTGGATCCAAGCACTTTCCTGAATTGCTTTTTTCTGGAAGTCTTGAAATTTTTCTTGCTTAATACGATACTCGTCTGTTATAATTTCGCCTACATATTTCTTGAAGGCAGTTCTCAGACTTGAAAGTTGCATTAGATTTTTTAGCTGGTTATCGTGCTCCTTTAAAGTCATGGTAACATAACTTCTATTTGCAGAAAGTAATTCAAAGAATGTAAAGTAGAAACTTAGCATCTTTGTTTTCATATCATAGTCAACGTAGGCTTTATCTTTATGGAGTAATTCGATTGTCATTTCCAGAAAAGTTTTGAAAATTTCTTTCTCTATGCTTTCCATAGTTCCAAAAAAGGCATAAAAGTCTGTTTCTGTAAAGCCGTTTGATTTTGCGAAAAGATACACTGATTTGGGTTTTTCGCCATTTTCTAAAATATAGTCCATATACATAGAAACTATTTTCTCTTTTGTTATTGCAGTTTTCTTAGTAGCCATTTTCAATTAATTAAAAAATTAGAGTATAAAGGTAAGGAATGTTTAACAAAACAATCATAAAGTTAAACAAAATTTTATTGTATCTTTGATTTTAATGAATTGAACGATTAAATATACTGTTATGAAAAAGAATGTATTACTCACAGGAGGTACTGGTTTTGTTGGGACGGAACTCACAAAGCTGTTGATAAATAGCGGATATACCGTTTCTATACTTAGTAGAAGTAAAAGAGAAAATACAGCAAGTATTTTTTACTATACTTGGGATATACAAAAACAGACCATAGAAAAGGAAGCAATATTGAATGCAGATTATATAATTCATTTGGCAGGAGCAAATATTGCTGAAAAGCCGTGGACAAGTAAGCGAAAAGAAGAAATTGTTAACAGTCGGCAACAATCGGCACAGCTAATTTATTCTGTTTTAAAGAAAAACGATAAAAAGTTGGATGCCTTTGTTTCTGCATCGGCAATTGGTATTTATGGAGCAGTGAACGGGGACGAAATTTGCACAGAAAATACTGCTGCAGGTGATGATTTCCTGGGACTTACATGTCAAAAGTGGGAGGAGGCTGCAGATCAGTTTGAAAAATTAGGTATACGCACAGTGAAAATCCGTACTGGCTTAGTGTTAGGCGAAAACGATGGTATACTGAATAAATTGGCTCCTATTTTTAAATGGAGACTCGGTTCGGCATTAGGTTCGGGAAAACAATATATGCCATGGATTCATGTTGAGGATTTGTGTGCAGTATATCTTGAAGCAATTAAGAATCAAGATATGAAAGGGCCTTATAATGTTGCGATAAATGATAATACAACGAATACAATCTTTTCTAAAACATTGGCGAAGGTTTATGGGTACAAAATCTGGCTTCCTAATGTTCCAGGTTTTTTAATTAAGATGGTATTAGGGGAAATGTCTAAATTATTGTTGACAGGGAGGCGAGTGTCGTCCGATAAAGTGCAGGAACTAGGATTTAATTTTAAACATACTAATTTAGATGAAACGTTGAAAATTTGCTTATCTAAATAGACTTTATAAGTTAGGAGAGTAATTCAAAAGAAGTGCCTAATGAATTTAATTTTAGTTTATAGAAGTCAGTACACAACTGACTAAAATGTTAAGAGGCATTTATTCTATCAGGATGAAGACAAGTCGCAGGCTGAGTAAACTTTTAAAAGGCAAAACTAAAACTATTGACTTACATCTCAGATTGGTTTATTTTATAAAATGTTGAACTGAAATGGGCCGTTATAACCAAGCAATCCTATTATAAAATGGTTTTAACTCTAACATTTACTTTTTTAGATATTTTGCTTCTAATAACGTAAGGGATTTCGATATTATAATCATCAGAGTTTAAGGTGAAATTAGAGATTAATTCTATCCCGGCCGCTACTTTTTTAATTTTCGCAGAGACACGGATATTTTTTGATTTTCCGTGCATGGTTATTTTTCCTTTAATGTAATATTCTTTTGCATTAGACCCAATGTTTTTTAAATCAAACTTTTCAATTAAACCTTTAAAGGTCGCTTTTGGGTACCTTTTACTTTCCATATAATTTTCATTAAAATGCTCCTGCATTAAATTTCTTTCAAACGAAAAATGATCGATATAGACTACAAATGATATACTTCCTCTCTTAGTATTTAAAATAAGATTTACGTCCTTATTTATAGCTTTTACTGGCTCAAAAAAGGGCACTGACGCTTCAAAAATAATGATTCCCTTTGTGGAAGTCATTTTTTCCTGAGCATCAATGATAAATGCAGTTAATAGTAAAAATAAGAGTAGAGTTTTCTTCATTGTAGAGTCTGAATGATACTACTTAAAGTTACGATTTTTATTTCAAATAAGCAGTAAAATTCAGTTGCTATCATAGCAAAAGAGACCTAAAAAATTGATTTTCAGGTCTCTTTATGGATTTTGAATGATTTTATATATTAATAGTGGGAGTAAACGGTAGAATTAGCCTAACTCGACTAATACGTTATACTTTTCTAAACTGGCTAAGGTTTCTATTGAGGTGTAATCAAAAACTTCCTCATGACGGTCTTTTTCTTTTTTCAAGGAAATTTGTTTTAAGCAATTAAAGAAACGACGTACTTCTTCTAAATTAGAAAGAATTAGACCGGGGACTCGTTCATTTTTACCCTCTTTGTCTTTTGAAACCATGGTAAAGTAAGAGGAATTGCAATGTTTTATCGCACCTGTTTGAATATTTTCAGATTCTACTCGAATGCCTACAATCATAGAACTCTTGCCTACATAATTGACGCTAGCTTTCATAGTTACTAGTTCTCCCACTTCGATAGGTCTTAAGAAATCCACGGTATCCACAGAGGCTGTGACGCAATAATTTCCAGAAAATTTTGATGCACAGGCAAAAGCAATCTGATCGAGTAGAGAAAGAATATAACCACCATGGATTTTACCGCTAAAGTTAGTATGAGACGGCAACATTAATTCTGAAATGGTAATGTTTGATGAGGCAACTGTCTTGTAAGTGTTATTCATCTTTATTTTGATTTAAATGGGGATTCATCTTCTTTTACGCCTATGACAAAATATTTAGAGTCACCCCACCAAGGGAATGTTTTGTAGCGTTCTATATAAGACAATTTTACATACTGTCCTTCCATCTCTTTTAAGTTACTAATCACTTCCTTGTCTTTATCTAATACAGAAAAAGCAAAAATTTGTGAGCCTGAGATGCCTTGGCTTATTTCTCCTTCCCAGGTTTTAAAAGCGACTCCTTTATGGCTAAACTTTATGAGTTGGCCAGATCGTATGCCTTCGCTATAAGTAGCATAATAGACAAACGTAAAATAGCTAATTACAGATAGTACTAGTACTGCCGCAAGAATTCCTAAAAATTTCTTCATTTTGTTTTAGTTTAATAGTTGGTTTTCCTCCTTTTCAGCTCTTGATAAAATGTTTTCAGGAAGTGATTTTTTAGCTTTTGCCCCCATTTTTTTTAGCTTTTCAACACTAGTAATAAGATTTCCTTTTCCTTCCACTAGTTTATTCATGGCACTGCTATATTCTATTTTACTTTCGTCGATTTTCTTTCCAATTTTTATTAGATCAGCGACAAAGCCCTCGAATTTGTCATATAATGCGCCAGCTTGTCTGGCTATTTCAAAGGCATTTTCCTGTTGCTTTTGGTTTGCCCACATACTGTCAATCGTTCTTAATGTAGCCAGTAGGGTAGCAGGAGTAACAATTACAATATTCTTTTCAAATGCCTTGTTGTATAAAGCAGTGTCCTCATTTAGTGCCATCGCAAATGCGGGTTCAATAGGGATAAAAAGCAAAACAAAATCAGGGCTTTCTATCTGGTATAAATCCTGATAATTTTTATTTCCTAATTGCTCTACATGACGTTTTATCGAATTAACATGCTCTTTTAAATAGCCACTTTTTAAATCGTCGTCTTCCTCATTGATGTATTTTTCATATGCGGTCAAGGATACTTTTGAATCGACAATCATTTTTTTACCGTCCGGAAGGTTAATCACCACATCTGGAAAAACACGGTTTCCTTCGGCAGTAGTAAAGCTTTGTTGCACTTCATATTCCCGTCCTTTTTCTAAACCTGATTTTTCCAATACTCGTTCCAGCACCAGTTCTCCCCAATTCCCCTGCATTTTACTATCTCCTTTTAATGCTTTGGTCAGGTTGATGGTTTCCTTGCTCATCTGGATATTCATTTCGCGCAAGCCTAAAATTTGTTGGCGCAAAGCCGCATGATAATCGATACTTTCTTTGTGGGTATCTTCGACTTTTTTTTCGAATAATTGGATCTTGTCTTGCAGAGGAGACAGGATGTTTTTCATATTTTCCTTATTCTGCTCTGTGAATTTATTGGATTTTTCTTCTAATATTTTATTAGCGAGATTCTCAAATTCCTTGGTGAATTTCTGCTGTAGTTTTTCTACTTCGTCTTTTTGCTCTTTGTTACGTTCCCATAGGTTCTCAAAATCAACTTCTTTTTTAGAAAGTTGGATTGCCAGACTGTCTTTTTCGTTACGAATAACTTCCTTCTCGTAAGTACTATTTTCTATTTGTTTTTCAAAAGCAGACTTATCATTCAAAAGTTGCTCTTTTACTTGATTAAATTGAGAAGAAAAGGCAATCAGTTTTTCTTCCAGGCTTATTTTTTCAGATTGAAAACGGGCGGAGAAAATAAGCTTTCCAATGAAAATACCAATCGCAAGAGCAATAATAAATAAGAATAAAAAAGTGACCATGTTTGACATAGAAAGATTGATTGATGTACTCGTAAAAGTAAACAATATTACATCTTAGTGCTAAATTTATTAATCATAAAATAAAAAAAGCCAATAAAAACGATTGTTCTTATTGGCTTCTTAAATCATTGAATAGGCATTATTCATCATCTAATTTTATATTTCCTCGATCTTTGTGATTATCGGGATTCGAGTTCGGATAACGATTTGCAGTGATGTCTGAGTTGAGGTCTTCATTTTCGACTGTTTTCATCTCTTCTTCCTCAGTAGTAACTCCTCTGCTTAAGCTTTCGTTTTCATTCCATGTACGTTCTTCATCAGGGATGTGAGCAATTGATCCATCAACATTTCGGGCTCGTTGTACAATGACTTTATTTCCTTCGGCATCAATTTCTATTTCGTTAGTAAGCATAGAATCTTGATTTTTGTCTGTATCAGCGATCTGTTTTTCGCTAAAACCTTCATTTGTGTTTTGTTTATCGAGGTCTTTATTTGAATTTGAATCTTTATTTTCCATGATGTAAAATTTAAGTGATTGTTTTTTCAGAATTATAATATTACAGCTTTTTGAGGAAGAAAGAAAATCATTTAACATAGCTTTTAGATTGCTAAAATGTAGGTCATTGAAATTTATATGCTAATAAAACAATGCTATCTTTGCGTCCAATATCATTTGAACTGAATTAATAGGTTACCCTAAAATGTTACATTTATTTAAGTCAACGATTGGTGATTTCTTTCAAAAATTATATTTTGAATAATTAGTACCTATTAAAGAGAGGAGGGTCAATTCAGTTGCGTTTAGCTGCTCAGCTTTAAACATCCAATTCACAACGGAAAATCGACCTTCCGATTTTGTTGCAACGATTTTTCGTTGTGAATTGCTTTCAAAATTGTATTTTTACTTATAATTCCCAACGTAGTCTTTTTTGTTTATATACCATTATGGTTGTGAATTGCTTTCAAAATTGTATTTTTACTTATAATTCCCAACTTTGTAAAAAATTCGATGGGTGACTATGCGTTGTGAATTGCTTTCAAAATTGTATTTTTACTTATAATTCCCAACTTTCTAGAGTATTGGAAAATAGTATCTTGTGTTGTGAATTGCTTTCAAAATTGTATTTTTACTTATAATTCCCAACAATTGACTATAAAAGATTTGACTGACATATGTTGTGAATTGCTTTCAAAATTGTATTTTTACTTATAATTCCCAACTAGAGTTAGTCACTAATCTTAACAGAACGTGTTGTGAATTGCTTTCAAAATTGTATTTTTACTTATAATTCCCAACGGCTTCACTGTAAAGGTAGACACTAACTTTGTTGTGAATTGCTTTCAAAATTGTATTTTTACTTATAATTCCCAACTTTGGTTTGTGCCTGTTGCAGTAGCCACTAGTTGTGAATTGCTTTCAAAATTGTATTTTTACTTATAATTCCCAACGCTTCTCCAAATCTTTGAGTATAACATCCAGTTGTGAATTGCTTTCAAAATTGTATTTTTACTTATAATTCCCAACATACCGCGATATAATCGTTTGATATGTTGGTAGTTACGAGTTTGTTTTGAAATCGAAAAAAAGAGCTACCTACATGTTGTTATTCAAGTAGTTAGTCGGTTTTAGAATCCTATATTTCTAAAATAGCTCCAATTGTTGCGAAGGTTTATCCGTTTCAACTGGTTTTTTTCCGTAAAAAAGTTCCATCATCCCAAATTGTTTATCGGTTATTTGCATCACGCCAATTTTGCCGTGTTCGGGCAAATTATTCCTAATTCGTTTGGTGTGTACTTCTGCATTTTCTCTACTAGCACAAAAACGCATATAGATGGAAAATTGAAACATAGAAAAACCATCGTCCAATAATTTCTTGCGAAATCCACTGGCAATTTTACGCTCTTTCCGCGTTTCAGTAGGCAGGTCAAAAAATACGAGTATCCACAAACTTCTATATTGATTTAATCGGGTGTAATGTTCGTCATACATAGATAGGGTATAAAATTTTCCTTGCTGTTCCCTCAAAACATTCGTGTAAGGAATTGCTTGTACGGCTCATTGCCACCATTAGTGGACTGTTTTTACCGTCTATGAACACATCTATTGTGGCAATGTTTAACAATTGTTTTTTAATAGCAATGGTCAATTCTCCATACGAATCTTCGGTTTCCATAATATGACACACAATTAAATCTACATAGGGACGATAGGGTTCCATTATATCGTCGGCAAGACAATACGCATTGTATTTGTTGCGATGGAAGATCCCTAACGTAGGCAACATCCCTGAACTGACTATAGCTCTGGCGGTAATGGCTCGCAAAATAGCGTAGCCATAGTTTAATAGATTATTGGGTGGAATTCCTTTTTGGCTTCTAGTAAAATTCTCCACTGTGATAAGTTTTTGCCAATAATAAACCGCCGCTCTCGATTCGTGATTGAGTGCATCTCCAGATGTTACTTCTTGTGCCCAAATTTCCATTTTTCGGCAGGGGATTCCTTTTTCTTTTAGTAGTCCCGCTTGGTTCCTAATTTTAGAACTAATGGTTTGCTGCCACAAATTCTTTTTGAGTGGGACAGAAGCATTAATTTGATTCTTGAACCGTTCGCTTTGTTCCGTATGACCGTTCAAGGGCATTAATAAACCAATAGGTAAATGCTGTTGGTCACAGTTGATTAATGCCACATTGTTATTGGTCAGTTTTTCGAGCAAACCATTGGTAATAGTGATTTGTTGGTTTTCTAATACGACAACCCCAATATCTTCAATAGCCACAGTTTTAGTTTCTTGCTCCTTGTCAGGATAAGAAATGACAATTTGCTCGTTTTTAGTGCTCAAATAAGCTGGATTACCAAAGAAAAGGGTTCGTTTTATCATTTTTTTTACTGTTTTGGCTAAAGCCGATTTGGACTATTTAATATTATTGAATGGGTTAAAACCCATTCCTATTGATTTTGTATTGATTTCAAATGAATAGTTAAAGGCTAATCCTAACGAATTTTGGAATAATAGTTTATTATCGAATTATTCTCTTAATTTTTCCAAGTCTATCAACTTCTAGCTTCCAAAATTTTTCTTTTATTGTCATTCCTTCTAATGATTTAGATAGTTTAGAATCAAAACTTGTATCTAACTCTTTTGGAGCTATGTTTTTCGCAAATTGATTTGGAGTAAAATAAATAGTATAACCTGAAAAATCATTAACATTATATAAACGATGTACTTGGTCTTTGTTGAAGCTGTTTAAATCTATTAGATTTGAATTCTCTATTTCATCGTCTGTTGGGATATATACTAGGTCATTAGGAGATAGAAATTGAGTTAATTGGTACTGTGTTTTGGTTTTCTCATCTAAATATTTATCTGGGACTGGCGACAATCCATCTTTTAGATTCTCAATAACAATATTTAAAGGGATGGTAATGAATTTTTTATTATGTAAATCATCTTTGTAAATAGCAAAATATAAGTTTGTTCCTTTAGCTGTTTCAACAAATTTATTCGCTTTATTTCCAGTTTCTCCTAAAGGGAATTTATTACTTTCCTCAAAAACACGAACTTTTTTTATTGGTTGATGTTTTTTACCATTATTTAATGCTGTAATATTTTTATTTAATTCATCTAAACCATTTTCAGAAAAAGCAACTTCGTGAGTTGGGAATTTTTTTCCGTTTTCGTCAACTACATTTTGATACATTTCTTGTTGAAGATGCTTTAATAGGATTTTTTGAATACCAGTATCAGTTATTTTCTCAATTTTGTTTTTATCAAAAGTAATGTCAAGTGTTTTACGAGTCGCAGTAGCTTGAATGGTTTCATAAATCTGCACTTTGTCAATAGCTTTTCCATTAATCATTATAGGAAAAGCTTTGAGGTGTTTTTTTAAACCATCATTATTGTTTGGATATAGCTTGATTTTTGCTTGCAGTTGTTTTTTAGCTTCCTTGTCGACAATTAATTCTATTTGCTCAATTGTATTTGCAATAGTAATATGGCTTTGTTTAATGCGCTTTAAGCTTACTTTTCCACTCACAGTTTCAGCATGCATTGGTTTTCTAATTGCCCAGTTATCTCCTTTTTCCTGTTTAGTTGTAATTTTGGTCATTACACCATCCTTTTCTTTCCACACTTCGTATTTGTTTACCGTTTTATTGATAACTCTTGTGTTCTGCTTGAAACTAATAATAGTTTGATTCAATTCATCTTCTGCATTTTTTGTAAAATGCTCCCATGGTTTGTGGAATTCTTTAGCAACATTTTGTGTTTTTCCATTAATTTTAATTTCATCTATTTTCCTTAATTTAGAAACTAACGAATAATTTGTTCTTTCCGTATTGATAGAATTTAAATAATTGACGTGGTCTTTGGTCACACAGGCAATTACCAATGCATCCAAAGCATGATGGCGATGGTCTATTCTTTTTTTAGAAAAGCCTTTTGCAATTTCATCCGGTACTGTGGTTTGAAAGACTTGTTTACCACCATTCCCATATGCATCTCTTTTAAGCTCTAATTTACCAAAATCAGTGGAATTAGTAATTGCATTCAAACGTTCAAAACGAGGTGTGACTATAGTGTTCCAAACATCATTCAAACCCCAGTCTTGTTTCATTTTGGAAGTAATTGACCCATTTAGGGGAATAACATGTTTTGAAGTTACTTCTTGCTCATCGTCTTCTCGAACTATTTTGCTTAAAAGATTCTTTACGATTTTACTTATATATTTAGTATCATTTAATTGTCTTTCGATAAATTTTTCTGGAATTTCCTCACTCAATAATCGTTTTTGCTTGTTTTTATTTTTGCTGTAATAGCTGGTTATATGTTGGTTGTACGCTTCTTTAGTGAATATTTTGACGGTTTTTCCTCCTGTTAAGGTTACAATTCTATCTTCGTTTTTTAGTATGAATTCTACAGCTGTCATGTTGCTTTTAAGTTCATTGACTTCTGATTCACAAATAACCTTATTTGATAATGAATCATCAAACAATCTTGATTGCGGAATGATGTGTTCGATTTGATACTTTATTGTAAATAAGTCACTTAATGGTATTAATTTCCCTGTATATGGAGAAATATAACCTTGTTCCAACCACAGTTTGTATTTTATGATTTCAGAAGTGGTGGGTTTTGCATTTTTTCTAATTTTGTCAACTTCTTCTAATTTTTCTTTTCTGTTTTCATTACTATAAACTCCTTCTTCGTAAATTTTTAGAATCTCTTGTTGACTTGGTGAATACGGACGGACATCATTAGCTCCATCATTTTTCAACTCAGTCAAAATGGCTTTTATTCTCAGGTTTGTATTTTCATTTAGAGAAATCTGATTTGTCATTTGTTTTCTCTTTGCGGCTGGATTTTTCATCTCACGACCCAATTCAATATGAATTTCGTCAAAGAAGTTTTCTTTTCCTTCTCCATAATGTTGCCAAATATCTTTCACAACGCGTAAAGTTTCTGTGATAACCTGCTCCACAATTGGGTTTCTCAGCGAATGTTGTTTAAAATCATACTTTAGAAATTGATCAATATCAGCGGGCGTTTTCCATTTAGAAATGTCACTCGCTTCACTGTGCCTGTCATAGATAATATAAGAAGCTAGCCATAAAGGCAATCCTTTGAAATCTAAAATATCATGTAAGTCAATAGCCTTTTCACGTACACGAGTTCTAATGTTTTCATCAAATTCTCCTGTTTGCATTTTGTCTATTCTTGCTAACGTTTTTGTGTCAATATTTTTTTCGTTCCAATAATTTCCAAAACGCATTAATGGCAATAATTTCTTTATTGCTTTTTCAGAATAGGAACCATAGTCTTTTTTATATGGTTTTATTTTTGAAAAATTTCCAATGAATTCATCTGGTAAATTATGTTTTCTTGCAAATGTGCTAATTGCACCAGAATGAATTCCAGTATTTTCATCGAAGGAATATAATTCAATTTTATCAGTTACTGAATATAAAATATGCCATAAATCCTGAGTATTTTTGAGATTAAAAAAAGATTTATCTATGTCGGTTTTTGCAATAGCATTCAAAAATTGATTTCTTGTTTCGTTACACGGATAACTTTTATCTTCTACAAAATTCCATCGGTATTTGTCTTCTTTTAATTTAAATTTCGGATATGCTAAAAATTGCTTCTGACTTATTTCTGCTTTATCATTCAACCAATTGAAAAGCTCTACTATATCTTCTTCCGTTTTTAAATATTCATTAGTTACATCAATATCTTCTGTAATTCCTTTTTTATAAATTTTTAGATTTTTTACAAATTGTAACAATCTAAATTCCTGGAAAATAGGATTTGATTTTGCAATACATTTTACAGGTTTTACAATTTGCTTTCCATTTACATCTTTTACTAAAACTCCCTTTTTATCTTTAATCGGTCTAAATTCTAAATTACAATCACTAATTAATGAAGTTTTACTTTTAAGCGGCCGTTGATAAAAAATAATGTCATCCAAAAATAAGTAGTCAAAACCTCTTTCTTTAATATTGTTTTTATGAGCTTCATTATTTCTATATAACTCATTTATACATTTTTCATAAAGATTTTGATCAGTTAAAATAGGGGAATGAAACGTTATCTGTGTTTTTAAAATTTTTGATATTTCATCTTTGTAAAATTTTCTTTCGACTGTTCTAACTAGCTCACCTTTTATTTTTTGATTAGGATTTCTAAGTAATGTGTCATAAATAAAAGAACCTACAGTTTTGCCACTCTGGTTAATAGTTTGTTCTGTTCTAATCTTTATTAATCCCCAATCGTCTTCCTTTGGCGATCTAAAACTTCTTTTTTCTTCGTTGTCTTTATTTAGTTTTATAGTTCCGTCATCATTTAATTCAGTGGTTACAATAAACTCTTTTTGTTTACCAACCCAATCAAATAATGTGATTTTGCTTTCACGTTTGTAGACCCATCCGTTTTCAAGAATTACATTATACCAAATCCCAGATTTACCTTTTTCTCTTTCAATTACATCAACTACCATCAGGGTATGGAACTCTTCTAGTTTGTTTTTTTTTATTTCTTGTTCTTCCCCTCGTAATTGATAATACCCTCTTTTTTGATTAAAATTTAGTAATATCCACGCCAACTCTTCTTTTGATATTTTTTTAGTTAAAGCTTTTTTTCTCAAATAATAAATAGTCCAATCATAAGGGACTTGTTTTAAATCAGGATTTTTTAATTTGAATTCAGCAAGCATTTCTTGGTGGCTTTCCAGAAATAGAAATTGGTTTTTACCATCTTCATTTTTATAAAATGATAATTTCACTTCTGTTTCAGGTTTAAATTGTCCAAGTTTTTTATTAAAATCAATTGCTTCGGAATAATGTTTAGGTAGAAAATTAAGGATGTTTAAAACTCTATGAAGTCGTTCTCTTCTTAATAAAAAACGTTGTACTAATCTTCGAGTTCCTCTGTACTTTGTTCTTTCGGCAGTTTGGGAAATAGAAACACCACTGTCAAACTTACCAAGTACATCTTGGCTCATTGGGATTATTCTGCTTCCTAATCCTTCAATATTCCCAAGTTTATTATCAAAATCATTATTTGTTAATGCCCACCCAATACTATTTGTACCCAAATCTAATCCTAATATTTTTTTCATTTTCTATATTTTTATGCTGATTTTTGCTGTTATCTGAATGAGTTTCGAAATATAAATATAAGAAAATTAACATCCTTACGGGAAACCTCAATAGAACTTTGAAACTTTTGTTGTATAATTGCAATACAATTTTGAAGCAATTCACAATAAGGATTATTCCGTTGTGAAAACATTCAAAGCGGCATCCTTACGGTTGTCGCTTTTTTATTTTAAAAACAAGACTATCTTTGCGTTTTATAAAATCAAATTAAGTCAATGTCCCATCAGCATTTCATCCTTCACAAACCCTACGGTTATTTAAGTCAGTTTATCTATGAGTTGAAACGAAAAAAGAAACTGCTAGGCGAGTTGCACGATTTTCCAAAAGGAACGATGGCAATAGGACGTCTGGACGAAGATTCGGAAGGGTTATTGTTGCTAACAACAGATGGGATGATGAGTGAAATCATTCGATCTAAAAAAGTAGACAAAGAATATTATGTGCAGGTCGACGGGATTATCCATCAGGACGCTATTGACAAACTAAAGGCTGGTGTCGAGATAGGTTTCAATGGAACCAAGTACATCACTAAAAAATGTGAAGCTTCCTTAATCATTGAAGTTCCTGCTTTTGGCGCTAGAGGAAAAAAAATATGGGACGAACGCCACGGTCCTACCTCCTGGGCTTCGATAACTGTCAACGAAGGCAAGTTTCGTCAAATACGTAAAATGACAGCTGCAGTTGGTTTTCCTACCCTTAGACTGGTTCGTGTGCGAATAGGAAATGTACACCTGGATAATTTGCAATCTGGAGAAGTTATTGAAGTTGAAAATTTTCAATAGCAAAAATCAATAGTCAATAACAATTACGAAAATCAAGAAGTCTAATCATAGGTATCAATCAAAAAACAGGTGTCGTTAACCAACAATCTTAAATCTTTTTAAATGTTAAATATAGTTTTAGTTGAACCCGAAATACCGAATAACACCGGAAATATTGGCCGATTGTGCGTAGGCACCGAAAGCCGCTTGCATTTAGTTCACCCTTTCGGATTTGTAATCAATGATAAAAACCTGAAACGTTCGGGATTGGATTACTGGGTTCATCTTGATGTTACTGAATATCAAAACGTAGAAGAATGGATTGCTCAAATTCCTGATGCTTCTCGTGTTTTCTTAATGAGTTCGCATGCTGAAAAATCCTATTTGGATATAGAGTACCAAGACGGAGATTGGTTGGTTTTTGGAAAAGAAAGTAAAGGACTAAGCGAAGAAGTTTTGGGTAAATTCGAAAATCATTTAAAAATTCCGATGTCAAATTTGATTCGGAGTTTTAACATCGCTAATTCAGTGGCTTTTGTTATTGGCGAGGCTAAAAGACAGATTCTACTCAAGTAGTTTACTCGCATCAAAAGTCGCAAAAGAATGCTGTTGTTAAGAAGATGAGTAAATTAGAATGCATCATTTTTCTGAATTTGACATTCTTTCTAGTGTTCAATTTTACTGAGTAAGATTGTATTTTAAAACTAGTTTTTTACACGCGGTCTCTCTCTTTTTATCAGCTAGTTTTAGATTATTATACAATTACGAACTTTCCTTTTTGTGCATCAAAAAAAATATGTTCATCTTTGAATAGGGTATTAAAAGTTCCTTTGGAAATAAAATTACAGGGCTCATCTTGAATAACAGTTTCGGGAGTCATGATAATCATTTCATCACTCAATTGTATGGCCATATCGATATCATGGGTTGAAAAGAGAATGCATTTATTTGTTTCCTGAGTGAGTTTTTTTAATAGTTTAAACAGTGCTACCTTATGTAATAGATCTAGATGGGTAGTAGGCTCATCTAAAATTATAAGCGGTGTATCTTGTGCAAGAGCGCGAGCTACCAGCACTTTTTGCAATTGACCATCACTGATTTCGTAATGTTTTTTGGTTGCTAAATGACTAATTTGTGTCAGTTCCATGGCTTCACGTACTTTGGCAATATCAGTTTCTGTCAGTTTTCCAATCCAGTTGGTGTAAGGCTGTCTTCCTAAAGCGATCAGCTCAAAAACAGTTAAATTGCTGGGTGGTAATTTTTCAGTTAGTACTACACTTAGATTTTGCGCTAAGGTTAAAGCATCTATTGCATGAATGTTTTTACCGTTAAGAGAAATAGTTCCCGAAAGTGGTTTCTGAATGCCAGTTATTGTTCGAAGCAAGGTTGATTTCCCTATTCCATTTGCTCCAATTAAAGCAATTAGTTTTCCCGCCTGCAAATTCAAGTTAAGATTTTCGGCGATAATAGTAGTCTCTGCTTTAGATGTGTATCCAATGCTTAGATTTGATGTAGTAAGTATGTCTTTAGTGCTAATCATTATAAGAATAAGAGTTTTTTAAAAAAATCATCCAATCATTTTTCGTTTTCGAACCAATAACCAAATAACAATCGGCGCTCCAAAAACAGAAGTTACAGCATTAATTGGCAGTGTGATATCTCCGCCGGGAACTTGTGAAATACTATCGCAAATAAGCATAATACTGGCTCCAAAAAGCAAAGTACTCCAAAACAAAATAGTGTGATTACTGGTCTGAAATACCAGCTTTGCAATATGTGGAACGGCCAGTCCTATAAAAGCAATTGGGCCGGCAAAAGCAGTAATGCTACCCGCCAGAACACTCGTTGCAAAAATGATAATAAGTCTTGTTTTTTTATAGTTCAATCCTAAACTACGGGCGTAATTTTCTCCAAGCAACAGCGCATTTAACGGTTTAATACTAAAAAGACTTAGAAAAAGTCCTAGTAGTACACAAACGAATAAAATGCCAATGGAGGTCCAGGATAGATTCCCTAAATTTCCCAAAGACCAAAAGGTGAATTTTTGTAGTTGCTCAGCGGTACTGAAATAAGTCAATGTTCCCACAATAGCGCTTGTCAAACTCCCAAACATCAGCCCTACAATTAAGATCGCCATCGTGTCTCGCAACCGATAGGATACAGCCAAAACAGCCATTAATACCAAAAAACTTCCTAGGCTTGAAGCCAATACGATTCCGTAAGAAGACATCATTATAGAAGCAATGGATTGTGGTAAAAACGCCGCTCCTAGAATTACGGTGGCAACACCTAAACTGGCTCCTGAGCTCAGTCCTAAAACATAAGGTCCCGCTAGCGGATTTCTAAATAAGGTTTGCATCAATAAGCCACTTATCGATAGACCCATACCCACTAATATTGCTGCAATCGCCTTTGGTAATCGATAATTAACGATGATGTAATGCCAGGTTTCTTTGGTTGGGGTTCCTCCTATGAGACTGTTAAATACTTCTTTTAGGGGTATGGAAACAGATCCTAAACTGAGGTTGATTAAAAATAGGCAAACCATTCCAATGGTTAGGATTGCGAATAGAACGGTATTTCGATTGGTGTGATTCAATTTAGTCTAATTTCTGAAAGAAAAACAGTTCGTGATTTGGTACTAATTCTGGATGAAAGATCTTTATCAAATCTTTTAAAACCCAGTCTGGGCGGGTAGGGGACCATTCAAAATATAGAATTCCTCCTTTTGCCCCCTTGTTTAAGGCATACGAATATACTTTTTTATTTTTAAATGACTCAAATTCCTTGTAATGGGGATTGCTGTCGCTCATTTGTTTTAAAGAGGAAAAATCACCAGGAGCAATCCAGAATTCTGCTTGCTGTGCTTTTTCTAGAATGACTTCAAAGGGCAAGGAAATACTTCCAGTACCTTTTGTGTCTTTCCATAAATAATCTGCTTGTGCATCTTTTAAAAACAGGGCAGCCCAACTTTCCCCTTGGGGTACATACCATTGATCTTGGAACATGGAACCACTAAGAACGGTAGGTTTTTGTGTTGCTTTTTTGGCTAAAGCCAAAGTGCTATTGTATTCTTTTTCAATTTCACTAAATACTGAATTTGCTTTGGAATCCAGTCCGTATAAAGCGCCAAAAAATTTGATCCATTCTGCTTTTCCAAGAGGGGACTGTTCCGTCCAATCGCCATTGAATATTACTTTTAAACCGCTTTTTTGTAAAATATCTAAAGAAGGATTACTGCTGTTTAGCCCAAAGCCAACAATCACTTCTGGCTCCATGTCAATTAAAACTTCTGTATTTAGATTTTCGTTTTTTCCCACTTCTCTCACCATTCCTGCATCAATGCGTTTTCGGGTTTTTTCAGACGAAATATAATCGGTATTGGGAAAGCCAACTAATGTATTTTCGACGCCTAACATTTCCAGGGAAGGTATGTGCGTGGTTGAGGTTACGACAATAGATTTTATAGGAATTTGAATCGTGGTAAACTGCTTTATGCTATCTGGAATGATTCCATTTTTTTCTTGTAAAACGTAGGTGAAATTTTCTTTGGCTCCAGGCCAAGGTTTGGTGATTTTAACTATTGAATAGCCCTTATATCTATAGATCTCAAATCCTTTAGCATACTGGATTTCGTTTTTTAACCCTGATTTTGTTTCCTGATGGGTTTCTTTTTTACATTGGATAAATAACAAAGAAATCAGAAAGAGGAACAGTGTGTTTTTAACGAATTTCATAAATCTAATTTTTTTACAAAAGTATTGTTTTGTTTTAATAAAAATAAGCTTGTGTGATATTTGATACATTTTTTCCAATAATAATAGAGTAATTTTATCTAAAAATAAATCATGAGAGACAATTCAAATACCTTCATCTATATTGTTGCAGGGATTATCATATTGCATTTTGTAGTTGGTTTTGTGTGGCTTATAGTTAAGCTTTCTAAAAAGAAAGATAAGGAAAAGTAATTGTTGTAATTTATTGTTTAGTAGTTTGTTATGCGTTTTTTTAAATGCGTAGCGTGTTTATTGTGGTTAATTCCATTAGGTTTTTTTATAATATCTTTCAATTTTTCTATATTTGCAGCCGTATTGAGGTTGCTTTTTTGTTTTTTCAAAATAGCATTAAAAGGGAATCAGGTTTAAAACCTGGGCTGTACCCGCAACTGTAAGCTATCAAGCTTGTTGTTATCTACAAAACCACTGTTTGCCGCGGCGAATGGGAAGGGAAACAACAAGACGCAAGCCAGGAGACCTGCCTATTACAATTTGTATCAAACTTTCGGGAAAAAAGGTTTGGGTATGGGTTATTTCATACTTTCTTCCCATTTTTAGTCATGTAACGGTAAGAGCCGTTATTAAAAATGTTTTATTAAAATGAACAACAAAATCGTTCGTATTAGTGCGTTATGCGTGCTGATGAGTGCTTGTGCCTTTGCGCAGCAAAAAGAAACTATTTCTACTCCTAATGAGTTGAATGAAGTTGTTATTTCGGATTCTAAATTTGCTTTGGCAAAAGAAAAGTCGGGAAAGGTAATTGTAAAAATTACGGCCGAGGAATTGGCTAAAAAATCGGGGCAATCTCTCGCTTCTATTTTAAGTACTGTAGCAGGTTTAGAGATAAACGGAAACCAAAGTAGTGCTGGTAAAAATTTGGGCTATTACATTCGAGGTGGTCGCAACCGCCAAACTCTAATCCTAATTGATGGAATCCCTGTAACAGATGCTTCGGGTATTAATTTAGAGTACGATTTACGTCTAATCCCTGCAGAACAAGTAGAGAGTATAGAGATTATGAAAGGGGCAGCAAGTACTTTGTATGGTTCAGGGGCGGCAACAGGAGTAATTAATATCACTTTAAAAAAGGCAGGAAAGAAAGCATTTGCCGGAAATGCCTATATGAATATCGGGACACAAACTACAGCAGATAGAACTAATTATCGTCCTGAAGACTATAATCAAGGGCTTTCTGTCAACGGAAATTTGGACAAATTTAATTATTACGCTTCGTTAAACAGTACAGAGACATCAGGGCTTTCTGAAGCTGCAGTTCCTAAATCAGCAGATTTTGAAGTAGATCGCTTTTCCAGAATAAACGCATTGGTTAAACTAGGTTTTAAACCAACAAAAAAGCTTTCATTTGACTTTTTTGGTAATTATGATAGGTTGAAAAATGATTTTGACGGAACATTTGATAATTTAAATAATCCCGATAACTCTTTAAATGTATCGACTTCAGAGCAGTTTCGTTTTGGTTTCTCTCCGAAGTACAAGTATGAAAAAGGAGAGTTTGTTATGAATTCAAGTTTTAATACTATCGAAAGAAATTATAATACGTTTAGCAGTTATTCTAATTCGGTAGACATCAGCGATTACAAATCCAAAAGTGTAAATGTAGATGCTTTTAATAAATATGAATTTAGCAATCATTTTTTTGTGGTAGTAGGAGGTCAGTTTCAATTTCAGGAAATGAGTTCTGAAACCCCTTACGGCGCAATTGCTGCAGAGAAAGCAAAATTTAATACTATTGATCCTTATTTGACCGCAGTCTATAATTCTGATTTTGGTTTAAATCTGAATGTTGGAGGACGTTTTAATATGCATAGTGTTTATGATAATCATTTTGTATTTAATGTGAATCCATCTTATTCTTTTACTGAAGTTCCGTTGAAAGTATTGGCGTCGTATAGCACAGCCTATATTACTCCAAGTTTGTATCAATTGTATTCTCCTTATGGAAATCTAGATTTGACTCCTGAGGAAAATTCTACGGTAGAGGCGGGATTTGAAGTATCATTATTAGATAAAAAACTGACTTTTAATACTGTTGCTTTTTACAGGGAAGAGGAAAATTCATTTGGATTTTATACGAATCCTGATACCTATGCTTCAAACTATATCAATATAGAGGGGAGGAATAATGCGAGAGGAGTCGAAACTATGGTTTCTTATTCTTTTTCGAATGCTCTAAAGGTTAATGGGAATTATACATTTACCCAAGTGGAAGAGCCTTTAAGTAGATTAATTCCAAAACATAAAGGGAATGTTTCCTTGGATTATCAAGCAACAAGCCGTGCTTTCTTCAATGTCAATTATCAGTATGTTGATAAAAGGAAAGACGCTTTCTTTGATGGAGGAACATATGCTACAACGGCTGTTCTTCTAGATTCTTATCAGTTAGTTAATGCAATGGCTAAATATGATGTTATTAAAAACAGAATGAATGTTTTTGCGTCAGTAAACAATATCTTAAATGAAGATTTTGTAGAAACGGTAGGATATAGCACAAGAGGAAGGAATTTTAAAATAGGAGTAAACGTATTGTTTTAATAGTACGTTCTTTAGATAAAACTAAAAAAGGCTTTCAGTGATGAAAGCCTTTTTTAGTTTTACTAATTATGATTTAGTCTAAAGATTTCAAAATACCTTCTGGAGCTTTTTCTAAATACATTTGGTTTTGCAAACCATTCAAAGATTTAGCATCTTTAAAATAGTTGAGTTCTTTTTCAGGGCTTTGTTTTAGCATTTTGCTTGTTCCCGTAATTTTACCTATTGCAGTACTTAACAAAGGTTCTGTAGAATTCCCAAGGACATCCATGTTTCCGTAATTTTCTTTTAGAGAATAATCAGGTGTTAATCCATTGAAGTAATCTCCAAAACCTGCAGCATTTACTATTTTTAAAACTATAGGTTGCATCGCATATCGGTGATTTGGGTTTCTGTTTTCTTGACCAAAAGTAGGGGAGTCATATAATGTAATCGACCCAACATTTTTCCCTGTCGTAACATCTCCTATTTGAACTACGGTCATATAAGGCTTCAAACCATTAATAACAAGTTCACTTGCAGAAGCTGTACTTTTTGTGGTTAGAATATAAATTTTGCTCAATTTCAAGCTGTTTATTGCAGTTGTTTCTATTTTATCTGTGAAGTTGTTATTCAGTGCTTCAGGATTGTTAGATTCAAAATAGCTGTTGATTTTAGGGTTCCATTGTTGTTTTGCAAAAACTTTTCCAGTGTATTGTCCTGTAATCATACTAGCTAGTCGAGCGGCAGTTTGCACTGATCCACCTCCATTATATCTTAAATCAAGTACTAAATCAGTAACTCCTTGCGATTTTAACGTCGCGAAAGCCTCGTTTAGTTTAGTGTCGTAATCTGCATAAAAACCATTGTACATTAAATAACCAATCGTATGTGCTCCATTAACAATTACTTTATTGATTAAAATAGGGTTTTCAGATACTACGGTTTTTGTTAAGGAAACGGTTTTATTATTTGGCGTTATTGCTCCTGAATTATAGTCAGCAAGGTTTAAAGTAAAAGTATCATTAGCCAATAAAGATTGGTAATTACTAATTGTAAGTTGGGTTCCGTTAATACCGTAAAAAATAGCACCACGTTTAATGTCTTTAGTTGCTGCGTCTGATCCTGGAATGATATAACGAACATAACCAAAGATATCTGTACTTGATCCTGGTTTGTAAACTAGGCCAAATTCAACACCGTTATTTTTTGTGATTCCTTGAAGCGCTCCTTCAAGTTCTAAGTAATCATCTACAATCCAACTGAATCTATCGATGGATTTATCGACTCTTAACGCATCAAATAATTGCTCAGGAGTTGAATAGGTTTGTAAGAAAGTGTTTAACTCATTTTGAGATGCAAATCGATCATCAGATAAGTTAGGGACATCTGGTTGCCATAAATAATATTGGTTTAGCCCTTTCCAAATAAAATCCTGAACTTCTAGGTTTATTGGTGCCGCAGTATCATCGTTATCTTGACAGCTTTGGAAAGAAAAAACTACTAAAAGAAGTAATAGCGCAAATTTAAATGTAGGTTTCATATATTGGGGTAATTTATATAATAAACGTAAAAATAGTATGTTTAGTTTTAATTTTAAATATATTTTGTAACAAAAATAAAACTGTCTCGTCTTGATACTATAAGCCGGACTAATAATGTAGTGATTTATGAATCAAATAGAGTTTTTGCAGATTACAACTCCATTCAAAGACAAAGTCTTTCGATTAGCAAAACGGTTGCTTATAAGTACAGAGGAGGCTGAGGACGCTACTCAAGAGATTTTAGTTAAATTATGGAATAAAAACGAAAGTTTGGTTGGTTTCAATAGTGTCGAAGCTTTTGCGATGACCATGACAAAAAATTATTGTTTGGACCAGCTAAAGTCAAAAAGAGCGGGAAATGTTAAGCTCACTCATGATAATTTTACTGATAATTCTCCAAGATTAGATAAAATTGTGGAAGACGGAGATAGTTTGAATTGGGTAGAAAAAATAATTAATCGACTGCCACAGCAACAAAAATTAATAATCCAGATGCGAGATGTTGAACAGTATGATTTTGATGAAATTGCAAAAATATTGGAGATGAATGAAACTGCGATAAGGGTAGCGCTTTCAAGAGCAAGAAAAACAATTAAAGAAAATATGATTAAAATCCACGGTTATGGAATTGAATAAAATAGAAATACTTATTGAAAAATACTTTGAAGGTCAAAGTAGTATTGTAGAGGAAAAAGAGTTGCGGGAATACTTTGCTTCGGCTGAAGTTGCGCCTCATCTAAAGCAGTATGCGCCAATTTTCGCTTATTTCTCACAGGCCGCTGGACAGGAATTCAAACAAAAAGTTATGGAATTGCCGAAGCCTCAGAGTAAAAAAAGAAATAAAGTCTGGTTGTCTATTGCTGCTTCAGTTGTTGTTATGGTAGGTGCTGGTAGTTATCTGTATTTTGATAGTGAAGTTTCAAATCAGGAACTGGGGACGTATGATAATCCTGAGGTAGCGATGAAAGAGACACAAAAAGCATTGGCCATGTTGTCAAGCCATGTAAATGTTGGCATAGAAAGTGTTATAGTTCTTGAGAAATATGAGGATTCAAAAAAATTAATTTTTAAACAATAATAAATAAAACAAAATGAAAAAGTTTATAATCACATTAGTAATAGTATTGGTTTCTAGTCCGTTTTTTGCACAAGCTGCATTTGATAAGTTTGATGGTCAGGATGATGTAACGTCTATTATCGTAAATAAGAAAATGTTTGAGTTGATGAGTAAGGTTAAAGTTGATGCTTCTGATAGGGAAACGCAGCAATATATGAATTTGATAAAAAAGCTGGACAACCTTAAAGTTTTTACTACTACTAGCACCAGAGCAACTAGTGATATGAGGTTAACTGCAGAAAAATATATAAGAACGGCAGGTCTGGAAGAATTGATGCGTGTCAATGATAGCGGTAAAAATATTAAAATATTAGTAAAATCTGGAGCGACAGACTCTCAAATAAGAGAACTTTTAATGTTTATCGAAGGTGGGAGCAAATCAAATGAGACTGTTTTGATGTCGTTGACGGGTAATTTTGATTTGAACGAAATTTCTATTCTTACCGATAAAATGAGAATACCAGGTGGAGATGATTTGAAAAAAGCAACCAAAGGAAAAAAATAAAAGAAAATGAAAACGATTTATAGCATAGCGATTTTTGTGAGTCTGTTAACTGTTAGTTGTAATTCAGAACCTACGCTACAAAAGTATTTTGTGGAAAATACAGAAAACACGGATTTCATTGCATTAGATGTTTCTCCGAGTATACTGAATGTAGATAAAACTAAACTATCTGCAGAACAAAGTGGGGCTTTAGAAGCGTTTGATAAAATGAATGTTTTAGCCTTTAAGCTTAATGAGAATAACAAAGCAGAATTCGAATCAGAGCGGGCAAAGGTTAGTTTGATTCTAAAGGACAAAAAGTACCAGCAGTTGATGAAGTATGGTTCCGGTTCGGTAGGTGCTTCAGTAAGCTATGTAGGGACAGATGAGCATATAGATGAGTTTGTTTTGTATGCAAATAGTAAAGATGCAGGATTTGCTGTCGTGCGAGTTTTAGGTAAGGATATGAATCCTAATAATATTATCACATTAATGTCAGTTTTGAGACAGTCTAATATTGATATGGAGCAATTAAAGCCTTTACAGGAAATGTTTGAAAAGTAAGATAATATATTTTTAATTTAAAGCGTCTCGGCAGTTTGTCGAGACGCTTTTTTTGTGACAACTATTTTAGGTTAGATAGTAAAAGTGGGGGTGTGGTGCCTTTTTTTGTTTTTGAGAGTTGCTATTAATGGAGCGGGCTTTTTTCAGGCTATGCTAGCTGAAGCGGTTTTATAGGAGTGTATAAATCTCTTATTAGAAAGTTTAAACTCGATTCGTAACATAATGAGTTTTTATTGTTGAATAGTAGGATTAGTTTGCAATATCACTAAAAGTAGGTATTGTGAAAGAGGCGTAATACTCGTTCCTTTACTTTACTGTAGAAACGGTTGTTATTGTACTGTTTGCAGAGTTAAAATAAAGAATTAGATGATGATTGCCAAGAAATACAGCGTAGCTAATGTGGAGCTGCTAAGAAGGGAACATAAAAACGACAGATTGTTTTTGTATATAGGTGCTTTTGTAATTATAACAATTGGTTTTTCAATATTTTTTTTACTGAGAATGGCTTTTCTAAAGAATTTTGGAGGGGATTTTTAGGATCAGGAACAAAACCTGGGGTCAATCTCAAAAGTTGGGGAGGAATTAAACATTCCCGAGATTTACAGAAAAAAATAAGACTTGGAAAATTATATAGAACTTCTTAAACTCATACTTCCTGAATTGAT
>NZ_JASMRI010000021.1:0-85331 GCF_041431375.1 Flavobacterium sp. Arc3
AGGAGCACAAACGCTTCAGCTGAATCTTTCAATGCTAAAATAAAAGCATTTAGATCTCAGTTTAGAGGTGTTCGAAATGTGGAATTCTTTCTTTTTAGGCTAACTAATATTTATGACTAATTTTTATCGCTCCACAGGTTTTCGACTTGATCCGTGGAAATCCTTTTTTATAATGTAGCGCTAGCGAAATTGTAAAAAAGATTGTAACAAATAGCCCACCCTTTTGGGGCACGCGCAAAAAAAATCTCGCCATTACTGACGAGATTTGTATAGAGAATCTGAAACTAGTTCAGATTAAATAATCAACATTGCATCACCATAAGAATAGAATTTGTAACCTTCTTTGATTGCTTCTTCATAGGCTCTTTTCATTAAATCATGTCCACAAAATGCAGAAACCATCATTAATAAAGTAGATTTTGGCGTGTGAAAGTTGGTGATCATACAAGTAGGAATTGTAAATTCGTGAGGAGGAAAGACAAATTTGTTTGTCCAACCGTCAAAAGGATTTAGTGTTCCATGTGAAGAAACCGAGCTTTCTACAGCACGCATTGATGTCGTACCTACAGTACAAATACGTTTTTTATGCACTTTTGCATCGTTAACAATATCACAGGCTTCTTGAGTAATCTTTAATTCCTCAGAGTCCATTTTGTGTTTTGATAAATCTTCAACCTCAACAGGATTGAATGTCCCCAAACCAACGTGTAGTGTAACTTCGGCAAATTTAATTCCTTTGATTTCCAGTTTTTTCAATAAATGTTTAGAGAAGTGCAATCCTGCAGTAGGCGCCGCTACAGCTCCTTCTTCTTTTGCATAAATCGTTTGGTAACGCTCTGCATCTTCTGGAGTAACGTCTCTGCTTATGTATTTTGGAATTGGAGTTTCTCCAAGTTCCGTCAATTTTTTTCTAAATTCTTCATAGGAACCATCGTAAAGGAAACGCAATGTTCTTCCACGAGAAGTAGTATTATCAATAACCTCAGCGACTAATGAATCATCGTCACCGAAATACAATTTGTTTCCGATTCTGATTTTACGTGCTGGATCTACTAAAACATCCCAAAGACGTTGTTCAGCGTTTAATTCTCTAAGTAAAAAAACTTCGATTCTCGCACCCGTTTTTTCTTTGTTTCCGTACAAACGTGCTGGAAAAACTTTAGTATTATTCAAAATTAAAACATCGCCATCGTCAAAATAATCGATAACATCTTTGAACGTTTTATGTTCGATAGTTTGTTTCTTGCGATCAATAACCATTAAGCGAGCTTCATCTCTGTGTTCAGACGGAAATTCTGCCAACAATTCCTTAGGTAAATCAAATTGAAAATGTGATAATTTCATCTTTATATTTTTGTTTAAAAGTTTCGAATATAAGGCCTACTTATTTAGCCGTATAGTAAAACTTATTTAAGAATGCAAATATACGACTGTGAGATAGGCGTTGTCAAGTGTTTTGCGATTTAATTTAGATACAAAATTGCAAAGTGACAAAGCGACAAGTGTTTACCCCCGTAAACATTGATAATTACGCTGTTATTTCAGCAACATTAAAACCTAAATTTTTCAAATCTTCCCAAAAATCAGGGTATGATTTTGAAACAACTTCGGCATTTTCGATTATTATTGGCACTTTTAGCGCCAAAGGAGCAAATGCCATTGCCATTCTATGGTCATTATAAGTCGCAATTTTGATATTAGGATTGATAGAACTTGAAGCCACGAGCGTCAAAGTATCGTTTGTTACCGAAATAGTGGCGCCCAATTTTGTAAGCTCAATTCTAAGTGCTTCTAGTCTGTCTGTTTCTTTAATTTTTAAAGTATGTAGTCCTGTAAGATGACAACCAATTCCTAAACCAAGACAAGTCACAACAATAGTTTGTGCGATATCTGGAGTGTTGTTTAACTCAAGGTTTAACGTTTCAGGTTTAAAGTTAATATCCTTTGTAAGTGTTAACGAGCTATTTTCGAATCGAGAATCAACACCCATCTGTTTGTAGATTTCCACCAAAGCAGAATCTCCTTGCAGGCTATTTTCTTTGTAACTACTTATAGTAACTGAAGCTGTATCGGCAAGGGCTACCAAACTAAAAAAGTAAGATGCAGAACTCCAGTCGGATTCAACCACCATTTCTTTAGCTACTACTTGCTGTTTTGGATATACTTTGATCACATTTCCTTCAAAGCTCGTTTTAATATCTAAATCATTCAACAATGCCAAAGTCATCTTGATGTACGGTATAGAAGTTATCTCTCCAACCAAATTTATTTCGATTCCGTTTTCTAATTTTGGCGCTACTAACATTAGAGCCGAAATATATTGACTGCTTACATTTGCTGCAATATTTACCTTAGAAGCTGTAATTTTTTGTCCTTTGATTCGAATAGGCGGATAGCCCACTTCTTTTTCATAGGAGATTATTGCACCCAGTTGTTCTAACGCTTCTACTAAAACTTTTATTGGGCGCTCTTGCATTCTGGCCGAGCCAGTCAAAACAACTTCACGTCCCTCGTTTACTGCGAAGAAAGCGGTAAGAAATCGCATCGCAGTTCCTGCATGATGAATATCTACGATTTCTTCATTTCCTTTTAACGCTTTTTGCATCACTTCACTATCATCAGAGTTAGATGTGTTTGCTAAAGTAATATTAGGAAACAAAGCTTGTAGCAATAACAACCGATTGGTTTCACTTTTTGAACCAGTTACGGCGATTTGCGCTTTTAAATTAGAATGGGTGGTTTTTAACAGTAAATTCATGTTGTACTTATGAGTGATGAGGAATGAATTAGGATCTTTATAATTCAAGCTCGCAATTTACTACTCCTCAATTATAATTCATAATTTATAAATCACAAATTATTTCAGCTTTTCATTGTTTTTGTGACGATCTTTATCTCGCACCGATTTAAAATCCATTTTCTTATCGAAAGCAGCTTGTAAATCGATTCCGGTTTGATTTGCAAGACACAAAACCACAAAAACAACATCGGCTAATTCCTCGCCAAGATCTTTGTTTTTATCACTTTCTTTCTCTGATTGTTCTCCGTAACGTCGGGCAATGATGCGTGCCACTTCACCTACTTCCTCGGTAAGTTGCGCCATATTGGTCAGTTCATTGAAATATCGAACGCCGTGTTCTTTAATCCAATTGTCTACGTCTAGTTGGGAATCTTTTAAGTTCATGTTATTCTCTATTTTTGCTGTCTATAATAATCGTGACTGGTCCATCATTTAAAAGACTCACTTTCATGTCAGCCCCAAAAACACCAGTTTGAATTTTCTTTTCTAATTCTTTTTCCAACTGCTTAACAAAATTCTCATACAACGGAACTGAAATATCGGGTTTTGCTGCTTTGATATAAGAAGGGCGATTTCCTTTTTTAGTAGCGGCATGAAGTGTAAATTGACTCACTACAATTATATCACCGTCTATGTCTTTTACCGATAGATTCATCACCTGATTCTCATCTTCAAAAATTCGGATTTTAGTGATTTTCCCAACTAACCAGTCAATATCTTCTTGACTATCGCTGTTTTCAATTCCTATCAGTATCAATACCCCTTTTTGAATATCAGCTACTACTTTATTTTCAATGGCTACAGATGCGGAGGAAACTCTTTGGAGAACTACTTTCAAATTAATGGTGAATTATAAATTATGAATAGTTGGATTACTATTTTCTATTTTCGTCACTGATTGCTCGATCTTCATTATGAATGTCAGTACGATAATTTTCATCATCCCCTTCCAGCAGTTTAAGGTAGCTATTGTAACGTGACCAAGCTATTTCATCTCTTTCTAATGCTTCTTTCACAGCACACTTTGGTTCGTCTTTATGCAAACAATTGTTGAACTTACATTGCTCTTTCAGTTTGAAAAACTCAGGAAAATACCCGCTAATTTCTGCAGGCTCCATATCTACAACTCCAAAACCTTTAATTCCGGGTGTGTCGATAATTCTGGCATCAAAAGACAAATCATACATTTCGGCAAAAGTCGTTGTATGCTGCCCTTGTTTACTAGCTTCAGATATTGTCTTTGTTTTTAAGTGCAGCGAAGGCTCCATAGCATTAACTAAAGTCGATTTCCCAACTCCAGAATGCCCTGAGAACATACTCACTTTACCTATCATCATTTCTTTCAACTTCTCTATCCCTTTCATTTCAGTTGAGGAAACACGAAGGCATTTGTACCCAATTTCCTGATACACATGCTGCATGTACAATTGTTCATCTAAGGTTGCCTCGTCAAAAGTGTCAATTTTATTAAACACTAAAATAGTTTCTATGCCGTAAGCCTCGGCAGTTACTAAAAACCGATCGATAAAATTGAAAGTCGTAGGCGGGTTGTTTATAGTAACCAAAAGGAAAACGCGATCAATATTAGACGCAATAATATGCATCTGATGAGATAAGTTCACTGATTTTCGAACGATATAATTCTTTCTTTCGTGAATATTATGAATCGTCCCTGTTACGGTATCCGAAGATTCTTCTAGTTCATAATCCACAATATCCCCTACAGCTATAGGATTGGTGCTTTTAATTCCTTTGATTCGGAATTTCCCTTTCATACGGCATTCAATAAAATCGCCTTGTTCTGATTTTACGGTGTACCAACTTCCTGTAGATTTATATACGAGTCCTGTCATTTTTATTATTTACGATATTCAGCGTTCAATATGTCTTCAAGCACCTATTAAATGCTTTGCAAAGATAATTCTTTGTTTCACGTTTAAAGTATGAAGTGTAAAGTTTTTGCCCCCGTATAATTATAGATAAAAAAATCCCCACAATTTTTAAAAAAAGTGGGGATCCATTTGCTATAATCAAATAAAATTATGCGTTCAATACTTTGTCTTGATGACCAATACTTTCCTGATGGATTGCTTTGAACATTCTAAGAACAAACTCTTCAGTTAATCCTTTTTTCTCCCCTTCAAGAATCATTTTTCCAAGAATTTCATTCCAACGTTGATTTTGCAAAACAGCAACGTTAGCATCTTTTTTCACTTGACCAATTTCGTCAGCTACTTTCATTCTTTTTCCTAATAATTCTAACAAATTAGCATCAAGAACATCGATGTTTGCTCTTAACTTTGTCATTTTATTTGTAAAATCATCCGAAGCGTCATTTACTTTTCTAACTTTCAAATCTTTGAAAATTTGTTTTAAAGCGTCTGGAGTTACTTGTTGAGCAGCGTCACTCCAAGCATTATCTGGATCAATATGTGTTTCAATGATCATACCATCATAATTCAAGTCTAATGCCTCTTGCGTTACTTCAAGAATCATTTCACGGTTTCCTGTGATGTGAGATGGATCAATGATTAAAGGTAAATCAGGGAATTTATTTTGCAATTCAATAGCAATTTGCCATTCTGGAATATTTCTGTATTTTGTTTTTTCGTAAGTAGAAAACCCTCTATGAATTACTCCTAGGTTTTTAATTCCTGCATTATATAAACGCTCTACTCCACCTAACCATAAAGCCATATCTGGATTTACTGGGTTTTTGATTAAAACGATTTTGTCAGTTCCTTTCAATGTATCTGCAATTTCCTGAACTGCAAATGGATTTGCTGTTGTACGAGCACCAACCCATAAAACATCAATATCATGCTCCAAAGCTAATTTACAATGTGCCGAAGTTGCTACCTCAGTCCCCATCAATAAACCAGTTTCTGCTTTTGCTTTTTGCAACCATTTCAATCCTATTTCTCCAACACCTTCAAATCCTCCTGGACGTGTTCTTGGTTTCCATATACCTGCTCTAAAAACACTAACGTCTGAGTCTTTCAATTCATGAGCAATTTTCAATACTTGATCTTCTGTTTCAGCACTACAAGGTCCTGCAATCACAAATGGATGAGTTAAATTAAATTCATTCAACCAATTTCTCATTTCTTTCTTGTTTTCCATCTTTCTAATTATTTATTTTATTATTTTTTTAATGTGTTGTTCTTGTTTTATTTAATCCTGCGTATTTATTATTTTTTAACGGTCATGCCGTTTAATATTTCTTTAATCTTATTTACACTTTCCATTTCGTCAAAAATAGCGTTGTATTCTTCTTTTACTAACAAGTCTTTAAACTGTGTCAAATTAGCTATATATCCTTCTAGCGCTTCTACCACTTCTACCTTGTTCTGTTTAAAAATTGGTGTCCACATCGCTGGTGAGCTTTTAGCTAAACGCACTGTGCTTTCAAATCCAGAACCCGCCATATCAAAAATATCTTGCTCGTCTTTCTCTTTATTTATTACTGTTTTCCCAAGCATAAACGAACTTATATGTGACAAATGCGACACATAAGCAATGTGTTTGTCATGCGATTTGGGATCCATATAGCGAATTCTCATTCCCATTGCTTTAAAAAGGTCCAATGCTTTCTCTTGTAATTTAAAAGCAGTGCGCTCTACCTCACAAATTATATTTGTCTTGCCATCGAATAAATTCGGAATCGCTGCTGATGGACCTGAAAATTCTGTTCCTGCGATCGGATGCGTTGCAATAAAGTTTCTTCTTTTTGGATGATTGGCTACTGCTTCGCAAATAGGTGCTTTTGTAGAACCCACTTCAAATACAATAGATTTTTCCCCAATAGCATCTAATACAATAGGCAAAAGACTTATGGCCACATCCACAGGAACCGAAACAATTACAAAATCAGCATTTGATAAATCTTCAATTTGCGCCTCTGCATCAATAACCCCTAAATCGAGTGCTTGTTTAACATGCCCTTCATTAGTATCAATTCCGTAAACAGTCGCAGTTGGATGTAAAGCTTTAATATCTAATGCCATCGAACCGCCTATTAATCCTATTCCTATTATGTAAATTTTCATTTAGTTAAATCTATCAATTGCTTCTTGTACTTTTTCTACTTTTACACATAATGCAAAACGAATGTATCCTTCTCCGTTACTACCAAAAATAGTTCCCGGGGTAATAAAAATATATTTCTCATGTAAAATCTGATCAATAAACTTTTCTGACGATACTATTCCTTCTGGTAATTTAGCCCATACAAATAAACCAACGCCTTCTTTGTATACTTTACAACCTAATTTTTCGGCTAACTGTTCCGTCAAAATACGGCGTTCCTTATAGATTACGTTCATCGAGTCAAACCAAGACTTATCGCTATTCAAGGCCGCAATTGCTCCTTTTTGTATTCCAAAAAACATACCGCTGTCCATATTGCTTTTCACTTTCAGAATAGCGTCAATGGCTTCTGCATTTCCTAAAACCATTCCTACTCTCCAACCTGCCATGTTAAAGGTTTTACTCAAAGAGTTAAGTTCTAATGCAACGTCTTTAGCTCCTGCCACCTGCAACAAACTCATTGGTTTATCATTCAAAACAAAACTATAAGGATTGTCATTAATCAACAATATTTCATGTTTTTTGGCGAAAGCCACTAACTTTTCAAATAAAGCGATACTTCCTCTAGCACCTGTTGGCATATGAGGATAACCAATCCACATGATTTTCACCTTAGTTAAATCTAATTTTTCTAAAGCCTCAAAATCAGGTTCCCAGTTTGTATTCTCTTTCAAATCATAATAAACAGGTACCGCTCCTACTAAATTTGTTACTGAAGTGTACGTTGGGTATCCCGGATTCGGAATCAAAACTTCATCTCCTTCATTTAAAAAAGCCAATGAAATATGCATGATTCCTTCTTTAGAACCCATTAAAGGCAAAATTTCAGTGTTCGAATTCAAGGCGACATCATAATTATTCATATAGAAATCAGCCATACTTTTTCTCAGTTCCGGTAATCCCTGATAACTCTGGTATTGATGTGCGTTTTCATCGTCCATCGCCAATTTTACAGCATCAATAACAGATTGTGACGGATGTAAATCTGGACTTCCAATCCCCATATTGATAATCGGTTTTCCTTCTGAAGCTAATTGTCGAACTTCTCTCAATTTAGAAGAGAAATAGTATTCTTCAATTATGTCTAAACGTTTTGCTGCTTGAATCATCTTCTTATTTGTATTTTTCCTCTTACAACCCATTTCTGGAAAAGGACACTTTATATTTTATTTCTTATCGTTTATCTTCTATCCTTTTAAGATTATGGCTTCGTATTCTTATACTCACCTAACACTTTAAAGTATTCGGCCATAATTTGTAATAGTGATTTAGCCTTTGCATAATCCTCATATTTTTCAAAAGTAACATCTACAAAAAAGGAGTACTTCCAAGGCGTTTCAATTTTTGGTAACGATTGTATTTTTGTTAAATTCATTTTACAATCACTCATCACATTAAGTACTGCTGCTAAACTTCCTCTTTTATGATCCAATTCAAATTTCAAAGAAGCTCTATTTACTTCTTCTTTTGGAACAAATGAATTCTCTTTATTTATGATAACAAAACGAGTCATGTTATTTTTTATAGTCTGAATTGCTGGAGCAAGAATTTCCAAATCATACATTACCGAAGCCGCATTACTACCAATTGCCGCTATACCCTTTAATTGTTTCTCCTGAATTCGACGAGCCGTTTCTGCCGTATCTTTATCTTCAACTAACTTTATATTTGGATACTTTTTTAAGAAATCCATACATTGTAACAAGGCCATCGGATGCGAATGCACCTCTGTAATATCTTCTACTTTTTGTCCTTTAAGCGCCATCAAATTTTGAGTAATATTCAAATAATGCTCGCCTATTATATGCAAATTATGTTTATCTATCAAAGCGAAATTAGGAATAATAGGTCCCGCAATTGAATTCTCTATTGCCATAACCGCCTGCTCTGATTTGCCTGATATTAAGCTATCTACTAATTCTTCAAATGACAAACACTCGTCTACTATCACATTATTCTTGTAATATTCTTGAGCCACCTGATGATGAAAAGAACCTTTTATACCTTGTATTGCAATTTTAGCATTCATATAACAAACTTTTAAGCAAAAAAAAATCCCGATTTTCATCGGGATTGTATATTTATAATTATCAATTTAATTTTCTAATTAAATAACCATACGACAATCCCTACCCTCTTTCCAGAAGAAATAATAAGTATTGCTAAAATAAAATCGGTTATTTAACATTGTGCTTTGTATTGTGTGTGTATTAATTCTATGCGAATGTATAAATTATTTCGAGCCCACCAAAAAAAAATCCAGATTTCACCAAACAAAAAAGAAATTCTCTCTAAAACTACTTTTAAATTACACAATAGTCAATAAACACAATATAAAATAACTTTTAAGCAACTGCATACAAAGACGTTCCGTAACAAAAACAACTGCTTTTGTTTGAAATAAATTTTCAAAAACAGATTACGCAGTCAAAGTATTCGAAAGCCAATTTTTTCCTTCGGAAATTCGAGTAATCAACATCGCCGAAACTACGTCGCCATTAGCATTCAATAGTGTCGCTATCGGATCTACTAATGTTCCTACAATCATCGCTGCTGGTAAAGCCTGCTCCATTGGAAAACCGTAAATAGTAATAGCAAGAATCTCGCCTATGTATCCCCCATTTGGAATTCCACCCTCAACTACTGAAACAATTATTGTAATCCCTAATGCAATTACTAAATTATGTGGATCGGTAAAGTCTTTTCCAAACATAGCAAAAATCACGGCAATCTTTATAATAGAGGACATACTAGAACCATCTTTATGTAAAGGCGCTCCTAGTGGCACTGCAATATTCCTGATATGTGTTGGTACGTTCATTTTCTCCGTTGCTTCCAGGTTAGCCGGAATAGTGGCAATACTACTGCAAGTTCCTAAAGCGGTTAATGAGGGTGTAATATTATTACTCCAAAAAACTTTCAATCCATTTGTCCCACCAGCTATAAACGCATAGAGACTAAAGAAAACTACAAAGTAAAAAGTACAAACTGCATAATAAAGACCCAACGGCTTCGCATAAGCGCCAAACAATTGCGGACCAAAAATCCCCACTTGATAAGCGAAATAAGCACCTAATCCTACTGGCGCCGTTTTCATTATCAGATGCAGCAATTGTTTCATTACCTCATCCCCTGAACTTAGGAAACTTCTAAAGCTGGCTCCTTTCTCTCCAGAACGCAAACTGGCAAACCCTATCAAAAACGAAAATATAATTAATGCCAACATACTTTTTCGAGACAGCAACTCATAAAAATCATTGGCAGTAAGCAATTGCGTAATTTGAGATCCTGGACTCGCACTCTGAATACTTTCTAATGGAATCTTAGAAATAATAATATCCTGATGAATAGGAAAAAGCAATACCCCAATCATCATCAAAATTGCAGATACAACAACTGTACTTAAAAAAACCCCTATAACAATAACAAAGAGTTTTCCTAATTTTTCTGATTTCTCAAGACTTGCAATAGAGGAAGCGATAGTGAAGAAAATCAATGGAATAATTGCGGTAAAAAGTAAATTCAAAAATATATCTCCTAACGGCTTTATAATTTCAACCTCTTCACCAAAAACGAGTCCCAAAACACTCCCTGCTGTAATCCCACAAAGAAGCCATATGATACTACTATACGTTTTAAACAAACTACTTGACCCGCCACTTACCTTGCTCATATTACATACAATTTTTAAATTTTTATAAATATATTAATCTAATTAACAAAAACAGTCCGAATCCACAAAAACTCCGCTCTATCAATACAATTTCACATATTGTAATACGAAAAACAATAAATCACAATTTTTTCTATTTACTTTTGCAACAAATACTATGTCATGTCAATAGAAGTAAATAATATATCTAAAAGTTATGGTGCCCAAAAAGCATTAGACAACATTTCATTCTCCGTTAAAAAGGGGGAAATAGTGGGTTTCTTGGGTCCGAACGGAGCAGGAAAATCAACTTTAATGAAAATATTGACTACTTATATTGCAGCAGATAAAGGTTCTGCCTTAGTAAATGGTCATGATGTAAACTCTGATCAAAAAGCGGTACAGCTTTCTATTGGTTATTTACCGGAACACAATCCATTGTATTTGGATTTGTATGTACGGGAATATCTATCTTTTAACGCCGACATTTATAAAGTTCCTAAATCCCGCATTGAAGAAGTACTAAAAATGACTGGCTTAACTACGGAAAGCCATAAAAAAATAGGACAATTATCTAAAGGATATCGTCAACGCGTGGGACTTGCTAACGCTTTACTGCATAATCCAGATGTTTTGATTCTTGATGAACCCACAACTGGTTTAGACCCAAATCAATTAATCGAAATTCGTAATGTTATCAAAAATGCGGGTAAAGACAAAACTGTTTTTCTTTCTACGCACATCATGCAGGAAGTGGAGGCAATCTGCGACCGCGTTATCATTATCAATAATGGTAAAATCGTAGCTGATAAAAAATTGGATAATTTAATTTCTGAAAATAAGGAACAGCTTATCGAAGTGGAATTTGATTATAAAATAGAGGAACAGGCTATTGCCAAAATTGAAAACCTTACTTCCTATAAAAACACGCATGACATGATTTGGGAGTTGACTTTCACAACCGACAAAGACATGCGCCCTGCAGTTTTTGATTTTGCTGCCGCAAATGGCTTAAAGACACTGCAACTCAATCAGAAAAATAAAAATCTAGAGGCAATTTTCAGGGAGATTACTAAGAACTAGCAAGCGATTGATTTTTTAGTGGTCAATCTCAATTTATGGATAAAAAAGGAAGCTCGTTTAAATAAATTTTAAACGCGCTTCCTTTTTTATGTTTGTACGAAATAAAACGAAAATTATGATTTTGGCAAAGCTGCACCTACAGCAATATCACAACGATGCCCTTCTTTTCCGTGCGCTGGATTCATACCTGCAGCAGTTACAGGATTAGCGGCTGCAGTTGACAGTAAAGTCGGCAATGCCGGTTGAACAGTATATTCCGGTGAAGCTGCAGTCGAATTTTCGCTTACAGTAGTGGTAGGTGATGCTATTTTTGAATTTAATGGAGCTCCCACCGCTATATCACAACGATGATTCGTTTGTCCATGTGGTGGATTCATTCCCTTCGCAGTAACACTTTGTGAAGTAGTAGCAGCTTGTGTAGACGGAACAGAAGCTGGCTGGACAGAGGGCGCTCCTGTTCCAGCTGTGTTTAACGGCGCTCCAACAGCTATATCACAACGGTGATTTAACTCTCCATGTGGAGGGTTGATTCCCGCGGGAGTCGACGTAGCCATTCCTGAAGTACCATTTTGTGTTCCGGAAGACTGCGTTGACTGGCCTTTTTGTTGCCAAAAAGGAATTTCATTTACAGCATTAGCTTTAACCGCAGCGGTGTCGTCGTTTTTACAGGAAGTAACTGTTATAGCAGTCGCTAAAAGAGTATAGTATAGGTATTTCATTTTGATTTTTTATGAGGAAGATAAATCAAATATAAGATTTTAATACTAAGTTCCCAAGGAACTACATCCATTCCAACTGCTAGACAGTTTACTAAAAATAGGATTCCTTATGGCAATCTCTCTTTGGAAATCAATAAAACACTTTCGTTCATTTCCGCTATCACAATTTGGACATCATTTTCATTTGTTCTCCAATTTACAAACGAAGCGCGAATTCCCTTTCGGTTTTCGTAAACTGTTGGCGTCATAAATACTTTACCTCTATCGTTAAGATTAGCTAAAAAAGAATTTACATTTTCCTGATTATGGTCTCCCGCCAAAGTAAAACAAACGTTATTTAGATGAGTTGGAGCTAGTAATTCAAAATTTTCGTTTTCACTAATAAAAGCATCAAATCGCAATGCCATTGTCACACTATTCTCTATAATATCCTGATACCCTTGTTTCCCGTAGGCCAATAATGAAAACCAAACAGGCAATGCTTTTAACCGTCGGGAATTTTCAGGCAATAAATTTAGATAACTAAAGTTTTCCATTGGATTTCCCAAATACGGTGCATTTGAATTTTGAAAAGTTTCAATTTGTATATTTCTATGATCCTCTTTAACCAAATAAAACGCACTTTCATAGGGCACATTCAACCATTTATGACAGTCAACAGTAATGGAGTCTGAGTTTTCCCAGCCACTCACTAAATGTTTGTATTTAGTAGAACATGCAGCAAACCCTCCAAAAGCAGCATCAATATGCCACCAGAAATTATATTTTTCTTTTAGTTTAGTTATTGCAGTGAAATCATCAAAATCAGCTGTATTTACGGTTCCCGCACTAGAAATCAAAATGAAAGGTTGTCCGTTTAAGTTTGCGATATTTTTTTCTAAATCATCAATATCAATTGCTTCCCTATTTCCTTCGATCGTTTTTATCTTGGTGAAATTTTGACTTCCTATTCCCAGCATCGAAAGGCATTTAATAGAAGAGGAATGTGGAGTTGCTGAAAGAATATTTATGGGTTCAGTAATTCCATTTTTAGCAAAATCTTTTCCTAGTTGTTTTCCTAACCATTGTCTGGCAACAGCCAAACAAGTAAAGTTAGACATGGTCGCACCAGTGACGAATCCACCCATAAAAGTTTTTGGTAAGTCTAATAATTGCAACAGCAAATTAATTGTTTCAATTTCTATCAAAGCTGAGACACCGCCTTGCGCATTTGTCGCTTGTGTATTTTGGTCATAAATAGTAGTCAGCCAATCACCAACGATAGATGCTGGTGTAGCACCTCCAGTGACAAGCCCCCAATATCGTGGACCCGTTTGCGAAACCATTAAAGGGGCCAGACGTTGATTGAACTCTTCCAAAGTCGGCAATGCCCCCAAACCAAAATCGTCAAGATTCCTATTTGTTGTTATTCTGTTTTTATTTGAAGTCGAAATAGTATCAATTGATTCCAGAAAATCAACTCCTTGCTGTTTTACTTTTTCAAGAATGTTTTTGATTTCATTTAAATCTTGTTGCAGAATAGGATTCATTATATTCGAAATTAAAAAATTTTACAAGTCCGAATGTAATGAATTATCTGAAGTTACTTAGATGAAAACAGCAATAACTCATCCTTACCTTTTCATTGTAAAATGTCCTTTATATACTTTTCCACTGGCTCTTTTAACAACAAACCAATAATCTGTAGCGGGAAGCTCGTATCCATTATACGTTCCGTCCCATGAAGAAGTTGCATTTAATTGTTTTAAAAACTTTCCGTATCTATCAAATATTTTCACATCAATAGATGGCTCCGATGCCGAAAACTTAATAGCCCAAGTATCATTGTACCCATCGGCGTTTGGAGTGAAGTATTTCGGGTAATTCAAAATAAAAACTTCTTGATTTACGATTCCACATTCGTTTTTATCACGAACATACACCGTATAATCTCCGCTATATAAATCAGTAAAAGTGTTGCTATCCTGATAGTTTATTCCATCGATTGAATATTCGTAATCTCCAATACTAGCATCTGTTAAGGCAACCACAATTACATTATCTGCATCAGTCCAATCTTGCGTTTCAACATTTGCTATTGTAGCGACATTCGATAAAAACACATTAAAGTTTTTTGTTGACGAACAGCTACTGCTTCCGTGACCTTGACTAACCGTAACCGAATACGACCCCACAGTTTGAATAATTATTGATGACGTCGTTTCACCCGTTGACCATAAATAACTATCAAAACCAGATCCTGCATCAACAGTAACACTACTATTTTGACATAAAACCACATTGTCCTCAATTGCAATAACTGGATTACTCACTAGCGACAAACTCAACTTAGCCACTTGATAACATTTGTCATTAGAATCGATTCTGACAAAAATCTCTGTATTCCCCAATGGTAAATTATAACTTGCAAACGAAGTTATTTGTGACAACACCTCCTGATTTTCGGCTCCGGACAACGTACTATAGTAGCTTAAAGCACAGTTTGTACAAGTCGTTATTCCCGAATCATAATCGCTTAAATCGATAACTTCATTACTATCGCTTAACGCATCACAAAGAATATCGCTAACATCATTTACTGGAACAGTTGGAGACACAATCGAAACCGTAACGGCTAATCTATTTATACTTTCACAACCATTTATTGTTTGGGACACATAATAAGTAAGTCCGTTTAAAAGCTTTGTAGTTACTGGCAACACAGTTCCATTCGTGGACCCATCATACCATCTAACATTTGTACCTATAACTGTCAAACTAGCAATTGTTGCTTTTTGAGTTGTACAGAAATCTTGTAAAGCAGCTCCCGTGGGTGCTGGAGTATTTTGAATAGCTATCACAACGGGAACTCTTAAACTCTCGCAAGTGCTAACAGATTGCGAAGCATAATAAGTTCCCGTTTGTAATATTGTACTTCCTACTAGCAGATTACCATTTGCAAAAGCATCATACCATTTTATAGCTGTTCCCGTTATCGCAATATCATTTAGCGTTGCATTTTGTTGCACGCAAAATTGCTGTGGACTCGTTGCCACAGCAAGAGGCTCTGTATTAATAAATGCTTTTATTTCGGCTGAATTTGCAACAAGCGAAACACAACCCAAAGCATTTTTAATGACCACTTCATACGTTCCCGCATTCAAACCATTCATTGAATTTGCAGTAAACCAAGTGTTTCCATTATCATAACTATATAATGCAGCACTATCAGAAACGGCAATTGTTCCGGTTGCTGTAAAACAATCTGGTTGCGTAATTACTACTGTTGGCGTTGGTGGATATCCTGGTGGAACAAAAATTTCGACCGCAATCACAGGAGTTTCGCAGCCATAGCTATTTCTGGATTTTAAATTGTAGATACCCGCAACTAATCCTACTTTAGAATTCACTGTAGTCCAAGCTGCACCATTATCAAAACTATATTCATAATCCACATTCGTAAAAGTAATCGTACCAAATGGATCTACGCAAATAACAGGCTGAATAACTGTTACCGTTGCCGTTCCAGAATTCGGAACTATTGTGTCAATATGTACTGGTATCGCGGTCGAAACACAGTTGGCTGTTCCTTTTGCAGTTACCGAATAATCTCCCCCTGCCAGCCCAGAAAATACGGCACTCGATTGATAATTTGTTCCATCGATACTATAAGTGGTATTCCTTGAACTATCTACAGTTATTGTTCCTGTTGGCAGTGCGCAACTTGGTTGTAATGTAGTAATTGAAGGATTCAACGGACTTGCGGCAACAGTGACAGTCACTGTATTTGAGCTTACTCTACAGGAGGCTGATGAAATATTTGTTCGTTGAGCAGTAGTCATTCTATATAAATAAGTGCCCGCACTGTTAAAAACCGCATTATAAGTCAAGGAAGTTGCAGCAGTTACGTCTGTCCATGTTGTTCCGTTATCTGGACTTACTTGCCATTGATAAGCTGGATCCGAATATACCGATGTTCCAACATTACCAATTAGTGTGTATGTCGCAACATCATTATCGCAGACAGTTAGATCTGTACTGTTGTTGTTTTGCACCATAGCCGAAACTATTGGACCACAAGCTCTAAATGTAATATCGTCTAAAGCCAAATCATTTCCTGGTGCTGCACCAACTGCATTGTTTAGCATTGTAATTACTACTTCGGAATCAGTTCCCGTCGTAAAATAGAATCCAGACTGTTTCCAAGTACTTGAAGAGGTTACAGCGAGCGATCCCGTGTTATAGGTTACAAGTACCGTTCCTGATGTTGTACTAACGGTAAAAGTAACATTGGGGTTAGGAGAAGTAAACGTCATCACATTCATTAACCAGGCTGAGAATTCATAAGTTGTACCAGGACATAAATTAGTCACCGTTTTGGTATAAAAAATTCCGGCTGTAGCCAAGGTAGAGGCATTAACCACCATCATATATCCGTTGGTATTGCCAGTATGATCTGTAATAATATGCCAAGCTGTATCTCTTAATCCGGTGGTTGTATTGACGATAGTGTAGTAACCCTCATCTAATTTTCCTGAAGCAGAATAGGTATAGGCTGTAATCGCAGATCCCAACGCACCGCCGCGTCCCGTTCCTGATCCAAAATCGATATTTACAACTGGATCACCTAAACTACCAGTACACAATTGTGCGCGCAAATGAGAGGTCAAAAAAAGTGTAATTATAACTATAAAAAGGAGTCTCTGTTTCAAAACGTATTAATTTTAGAGTAATAATACATTTTTGACTACTGTTTTTGTAAAAAACTCAGCGAAACCCCGATACTATTCAGCGAATCGCCTTTTTCGACTTTCGAGAAATAGCATTAATGAAAAAGCCCCATTTGCTTTTAAACAAATGAGGCCTAATAAATTGAAACAAACTAAAAAAATCAGTCCGTTTTGTTTGCAATACCTTTAAAAAACTTGGCTTGCTATTTGTCTAATATTTTCTGATTTTCCCATAGAATAATAATGCAATACAGGAACTCCCGCTGCTTTTAACTCAAGTGATTGTTGAATTGCCCATTCGATTCCTACTTGTTTCACATCACCATTTGTTTTACATTTATCAACAGCATCAATTAAATCTTCTGGTAAGTCAATACGGAAAATTTGTGGCAAAATCTGTAAATGTCGTTGTACTGCAAGTGGTTTGATTCCGGGAATAATAGGAACTGTGATTCCCATTTCACGTGCTTTGGCAACAAACTCAAAATATTTTGAATTATCAAAAAACATTTGAGTAACCACATAATCAGCACCAGCATCTACCTTTTCTTTTAGCCTTTTTAAATCGGAAATCAATGACGGAGATTCCAAGTGTTTCTCTGGATATCCCGCCACACCAATACAAAAATCAGCTTTGTTATCTACATGCATAACATCATGCAAATACTTCCCTTCATTCAATTGATAAATTTGCTGAACTAAATCAACTGCAAAATTATTCCCTCCTGCTTTTGCCACAAAAGACTGTTCGTCTTTCATCGCATCACCGCGCAATGCCATCACATTATTAATTCCTAAATAGTGACAATCAACCAATAAATACTCAGTTTCTTCTTTAGTGAATCCACCACAAAGTACATGAGGTACCGTATCAACATTGTATTTATGCTTAATCGAAGCACAAATACCCAATGTTCCAGGACGCATTCTCGTTAGTTTTTTATCTAATAAACCGTTTCCTTTATCGACATAAATATACTCCTCGCGAGATGTAGTTACATCAATAAATGGCGGTTTGAAATCCATTAATGGATCAATATTATCGTATAATTCTTGAATACCTTTTCCTTTTTGAGGCGGAATGATTTCAAAAGAGAATAATGTTTCTCCTTTTGCGTCTTCTATATGCTGCGTTACTTTCATTTTTTTTAGTTTGAAGTTTAAGGTTTAAGGTTTAAGGTTCTCTCGAACAACTTTAAACTTTAAACTTTAAACAAATTTCAACTTGAAACAAGATTCTTCTAGTCTGCTATATTCGGACTCAGCCATTTTGTTGCCATGTCAGTAGAAATACTTCTACGTTTAGCGTAATCGATTACTTGGTCTTCTTTTATTTTCCCAAGTCCGAAATATTTACTTTGCGGATTCCCAAAATAATATCCAGAAACTGATGACGCTGGCCACATCGCCATACTTTCTGTCAAGGTTACCCCTATTTCTTTTTCGACATTTAGTAATTTCCAAATTGTTGGTTTTTCTAAATGGTCCGGACAAGCAGGATATCCTGGCGCAGGACGAATTCCTTTGTACTCCTCAGCAATCATAGCTTCGGTACTTATGTTCTCATCTGATGCGTATCCCCAAACTTCTTTACGAACTTTTTCGTGTAAATATTCGGCGAAAGCTTCTGCAAAACGGTCGGCTAAAGCTTTAACCATAATCGAATTATAATCGTCTAAATCTTTTTCGAATTCAGCTGCCCATTCATCCACACCAAAACCAGTGGTGACACAAAATGCCCCCATATAATCCACCTTTCCATTGTCTTTTGGAGCAATAAAATCAGACAACGCAATATTTGGTGCTCCTTTCGTTTTTTGAGATTGCTGACGCAGCGTCAAGAAGAGCCCCCTAACCCCCGAAGGGGGAACCTCCAAGTTTGTCTTCAATTCTTTTCTAACACTTTCTATAGTATTATTAATATCAGTCAAAACTTGTTTGTTCGTATATCTTACAACTTTAAAACCTTTTGATATCAACCAATCTGTTCTATATTGATCGTGCTCTTTTTGTTCAATAGTATCATGGACTCCACCATCAACTTCAATAACTAACTTTTTCTCTAAACACACAAAATCAACTATGTACTCCCCAATTATATGTTGTCTTCTGAATTTTAAGTCCTCAATTCCTTTGTTTGATAAAACATTCCAAAGCATTTTCTCTGCCTCTGTTGGTCTGTTTCTCATTTCTTTGGCGCGTTCTTTCAAAACATCGTACAAAGCTGGACTTGCTGTTTCCCATGTTTGCTTTTCCTCAATATGAGTAGCTCCCCCTTCGGGGGCGGGGGGGGCTTCGTACAACTCAATATCATCATCGTTAATTTGATTCGCAGGGAAAATTCCGTAGATTCCTTTAGCTGTTAGTTTCTTTTCTTTCAAAATAACGGTTAACATTTCTTGTGCATCTGCAAAAACCGAAGTCGCTTGCTCTCCCACTACTTCATCTGTCAAAATCGCTGGATATTTTCCAAACAATTCCCAAGTTCTAAAAAATGGCGTCCAGTCAATGTAAGGAACCAATACGTCTAATTCTACTTCGATGACTTGTTCACCCAATACATTTGGTTTCACAGGAGTAAAATTCTCCCAATCCAATTGCAATTTATTTTTACGAGCTTGTTCAATAGTCAAGAAATTTTTGTCGCGCGAACGGTTCAAAAAAGTTTCTCGAAACGCATCATATTCTGCTCTTATATCACTCGCATATAATTTTTTATCCTTGTTCAACAAACTTCCAGCAACCGTTACGGCTCTCGAAGCATCATTAACATGAATTACTGTTTCTCTATATTGAGGTGCGATTTTCACGGCAGTATGCGCACGCGATGTCGTTGCTCCACCGATCATCACCGGAATTTTCATTCCTCTTTTATCCAATTCTTTCGCTAGAAACACCATCTCATCTAGCGACGGCGTGATTAATCCGCTCAATCCTATAATATCAACGTTGTGTTCTATTGCTGCTGCTATTATTTTCTCTGGAGCAACCATAACCCCTAAATCTACAATCTCATAGTTATTACAAGCTAACACTACGGAAACAATATTTTTACCTATATCATGTACATCTCCTTTTACCGTTGCCATCAAGATTTTACCATTCCCTTGTTTGTCACCAGCCTGTTTACTCTCTTCTATAAAAGGCAAAAGGTAAGCCACAGCTTTCTTCATCACACGTGCTGATTTCACCACTTGTGGTAAAAACATTTTTCCTGATCCAAATAAATCCCCAACCACATTCATTCCCGTCATCAAATTAATTTCGATAACTTCGATCGGTTTTGCAGCCGCCAGTCGGGCTTCTTCAATATCTAAAAGAATAAATTCATCCACTCCCTTTACCAATGAATGCGTCAATCGTTCCTGAATAGTTCCCGAGCGCCATTCCTGAATTGCCTTTTCATTACTCTTTACATCTCCTTTTACATTTTCAGCAAAATCCAATAGTCTTTCAGTAGCATCGTCTCTTCTATTTAGAATTACATCCTCAACGCGTTCCAATAAATCTTTTGGGATATCATCATAAATGGTCAACATCTCTGGATTTACGATTCCCATCGTCATTCCGTTTTGAATTGCATGATACAAGAAAACGGAGTGCATCGCTTCCCTAACCGTATCATTTCCTCTAAATGAGAATGAAACATTACTTACTCCGCCACTAATATGTGCATGAGGTAAATTTTCACGAACCCATTTTGTTCCTCTAAAGAAATCCAAAGCATTCAAGCGATGTTCTTCCATCCCAGTCGCAACTGGAAATATATTTAAATCGAAAATAATATCCTGTGGAGGAAAACCAACTTTATTTACCAAAATATCATACGAGCGCTGGCAAATTTCAACTCGACGATCGTAATTATCAGCCTGTCCTGTTTCATCAAAAGCCATGATAATTGCAGCGGCACCGTAACGTTTAATCAATTTGGCATGATGAATAAATTGCTCTTCTCCTTCTTTTAACGAAATTGAGTTTACGACACTTTTTCCTTGCACAACTTTAAGTCCTGCCTCTATAATATCCCATTTTGAGCTATCAATCATGATAGGCACACGCGAAATATCTGGTTCAGCAGCAATTAAATTCAGGAATTTCGTCATGGCATATTCGCCATCCAGCATTCCTTCATCCATATTAATATCGATGATTTGTGCGCCACCTTCCACTTGCTCCTTTGCGATGCTCAGTGCCTCTTCGTATTTTTCTTCCTTGATTAATCTCAAGAATTTTCTAGAACCCGTAACATTGGTACGTTCCCCAATATTCACAAATACGCTATCTGGCGTAATGATTAAAGGTTCTAATCCCGATAATACCAAGTTTCTTCTAGTTTCTGCTTGTGCCATTTTATATTTTTATTTGTCCTACACGATCTTAAAAATTATGTAGGTATAACTTTTTAATTCTTATTGTTCTGGGCGTGCCCCAAAAGGGTCGGGCTATTCGCTGCAAGTCCTCGCTCTTCCTTCGTCAGGCTGTGGGCTTTTCACTGCTATCCCTCACGCGATTTTGTTCTAATAACAATACTCTTTTTCTCATTTTTGTCTTTCCGACGAAGGAGGAATCTCATTATCTGAATCACTTGGTGTGATTTCTCCTTCGTCGAAATGACAAAATCAACTAATTTTATTTTTTTAAAGAACGTTTTACTCTCTTTGCGGGCACAAGCGAGACGCTTGCGCTAGTAGGTGACTATAATATAGACGCGACAAATCGCGTCTTTACGTTTTTACATTGTTGCTGTTGATACTCTTGGCTTATAATCCTTGGCAATATCTGCAATTAACCTGATGTGTTCTGGGGTTGTACCGCAACATCCACCTATGATGTTTACCAAATTATCGTCGAGATATGTTTTTATTTGTGATTGCATTTCGGCTGGTGTTTCGTCATATTCTCCAAAGGCATTTGGCAATCCTGCATTAGGATGTGCCGATACATTGAAAGCAGTATTTTGCGACAATGTTTGTAAGTATGGTTTTAACAAATCAGCTCCAAGAGCACAATTAAATCCTACACTCAACAATGGAATGTGTGAAACCGAAACCAAGAACGCTTCTACCGTTTGTCCAGAAAGTGTTCTTCCTGACGCATCAGTAATTGTTCCTGAAACCATGATGGGAATATCGATATTGCGTTCGTCTTTTACTTCTTCGATTGCAAAAAGTGCTGCTTTTGCATTTAAAGTATCGAAAATAGTTTCGACCAATAATAGATCACTTCCGCCGTCAATTAAGGCTTCTACTTGTTGCTTGTACGCAATACGCAAATCATCAAAAGTTACTGCTCTATATCCTGGGTCATTTACGTCTGGTGACATACTTGCCGTTCTGTTTGTTGGTCCTATTGAACCAGCTACAAAACGAGGTTTGTCCGGATTTTTAGCTGTCCATTCATCGGCTACTTCACGGGCAATTTTGGCCGATTCGTAGTTCAATTCATAAACAATGTCTTCTAGATGATAATCGGCCATTCCGATGGTGGTTCCTGAGAAAGTATTGGTTTCAACAATATCAGCTCCTGCCTCAAAATAAGCAGCATGCACCGCTTTTATAGCTTGTGGTTGTGTGAGTGATAATAAATCGTTGTTTCCTTTTAAGGAATGTGGAAAATCTTTGAAACGCTCTCCTCGAAAATCTTCTTCGGAGAAATTGTAGCGTTGCAACATAGTTCCCATGGCTCCATCGAGAATGAGTATGTTTTTTTTAATGGCTTCTTGAATGCTTGACATAACTTTTTATTTCTTGTAAACCACAATGTGAATTGGGATCTATACTTTTGATTATTAATTCCAAAAGTTCACTATTGTTTCTCTTTAGCCCTGATGGGAGCGGCATCCTTTTTATCCTGAATTTAGTTCAGGATCCTGAACTAAATTCAGGATAAAAAGATATAGCGTACAGCAGGAAAGATGATGGCAAAAAAGCACCAATCATTCGCTCTAAAAAAAATATCGATATGTTGTCAAGAAAAGGTTTGAGAAATACTGTGGAAGTATTCTTGTGTTATCTATCTTAGATGCTGAAATATATTCAGCATAAAGTAGAATGTAGCACCTTCTTTATAAGATAAAGGGTTGCTAAGGTTTCATCGGGTCTTTCCCTCCGCCTTTCGTGATAACTGTCAATAAATATAGGAACACTACAAAGAAAAGACATAGCGCTAATACTTGCAAGTATTAACGCTATATTTTTTTATTGGTTTTTATTCGAATTGTTACACAATGGCTTTAACCACTGCTTTTGGAGCTTCTTTACGAGTTCCGTCAAATCCGTCAACACCTGAAACTGTAGTATATTTCAACACATAACGTTTCCCTGGATTGATAATTTGGTAAGCTGCCTGACACATTAATGTCGCTTCGTGAAAACCACAAAGGATTAATTTTAGTTTACCTGGATAGGTATTCACATCTCCGATAGCAAAAATACCTGGAATATTAGTTTGGTAATCTAAAGCATTATTTACTTTGATTGCATTTTTCTCTATTTCTAATCCCCAGTTTCCAATAGGACCTAATTTTGGCGTAAGACCAAAAAGTGGAATAAAGTAATCTGTAGGAATGGTTCTTTGTGCTCCATTTTCATCGATAACAATCGACTCGATGTGCTCTGCTCCATTTAATCCTACTACCTCAGCCGGTGTAATCATACGAATTTTTCCTGAATCTTTTAGCTCCTGTACTTTTTCAACAGAGTCTAATGCGCCACGGAATTCGTTACGACGGTGAATCAATGTCACCTCTGATGCTACATCTGTCAGGAAAATACTCCAGTCAAGCGCTGAATCTCCTCCACCTGCAATCACAACTCTTTTATCTCTAAACTCTTCTGGATCTTTGATAAAGTATTTAATTCCTTTATTTTCATAGAAAGCGATTCCGTCGATAAGTGGTTTTCTAGGTTCAAAACTTCCTAAACCACCTGCAATAGCAACTACTTTAGCATGAAACTCAGTCCCTTCGTTTGAAGTTACAATAAAGCTTCCGTCTTCTTGTTTTACGATTGTTTCAGCACGCTCTCCTAAGGTAAATCCTGGCTCAAATTGTTTGATTTGTTCCATTAAATTATTTACTAAATCTCCCGCTAGTACTTCAGGAAACCCTGGAATATCGTAGATAGGTTTTTTAGGATATAATTCAGATAGCTGCCCACCTGCTTGTGGCAAAGCATCTAATATATGGCATTTTAATTTTAATAATCCTGCTTCAAAAACGGCAAATAAACCAGTTGGTCCGGCTCCTATTATTAGGATATCTGTTTCAATCATGTTCAATACTTTTATTCCTCCCACAGCCCCCTCCAATCCCGATAGCTATCAGGAGGGGGAGACTGGGAAGAGTTTCTTTTGTTATACTTGTTCTTACTTATTATTTTGTTCACAAAGGAACGAATGATTCGCTCAAAAATAAATGATAAATATCATTCGAACACTATGTTCTATTTTCTTTATTCTCTTCTCTAATTTCTTTGCTCTATTCTCTGTATTCTTTATTTTTCAACGAAGCTGTGATCTCATTCATCTTTTGTACTTTCTCTTCGAAATCACCTTTTAAGGTTTTGCGATATTCATTGAGATTTTCTACCATTTTATTAATATCCTCAGGAATCACTTCTTCAAAAAACTCCCTTAATCTTTTCGCTGTTGTCGGCGATTTTCCATTTGTTGAAATGGCAATTTTCACGTTTCCTTTAGTTACAATTCCACCTAAATAATAATCACAAAGTGGCGGTGTATCGGCAATATTACAAATTAAATATCTTTCTCTACATAAATCATAAATCCTTTTATTCACTTCAAGATCATCGGTACAAGCAATAACCATATGCCTTTTCTTTAGCATCTTTTTCTTGAATTTCTTCATGGTCAACTTTACCGAATCATGCTTATTGACCAACTCAACTAATTCTGGTAAAAACCTTGGTGCAACAACCTCAACATTTGCATTAGGGCTGGATTTCAGCATGAATGTCAATTTTTCTAAACCTACATTTCCACCTCCTACAATCAATACATTAAGATTGTTGAGTTTTAGAAATACGGGGTATAATTCATTCCTTTCCATATATTACATGTTTGTTGCTAATGGATTTTAATTCTTTATAAAATCCGTTGCTTTTCTTACTATCAGCTACTACTTCTCCAATTACGATAATGGCTGGAGAACTTAAATTCTTGTCGGCAACTACTTGCTGAATCGAATTTATTGTTCCTATTCCAATTTTTTCCTCTGGAGTGGTTCCGTTTTGAATAATTGCTACGGGCGTTTCTCCCTTAGATTCATTTTGAAAAATAGACACAATCTGGTCTAACTTACTCATCCCCATCAAAACAACAACTGTTGCTGATGATTGAGCCGCCAAAGCCACATCTGTTGATAGTTTTCGCGCCGAAGTTGTCCCTGTTATTACCCAAAAACTCTCCGAAACACCTCTTTTTGTCAAGGAAATCCCTTGAGAAGCAGGTACGGCGATAGCCGATGAAATTCCAGGAACAACAAATGTAGGAATTCCAAAACTTTCTACATAGTCTATTTCTTCACTTCCTCTACCAAAAATAAAAGGATCCCCCCCTTTAAGACGAACGACATGGCCATAAGTTAAGGCATTATCTACAATTAGTTGGTTGATTTGGTCTTGCGTGTAAGCGTGGCATCCTTTTCTTTTTCCAACAAATATTTTCAATGCGCGTTTAGGAGCATAGCTCAACAACTCTTCATTAGCCAAAGCATCGTATAAAACCACATTGGCTTCAGCAAGTGCTTTTGCTCCTTTTATAGTAAGCAAATCTGGATCTCCAGGCCCCGCTCCTACTAAAGTTACTATTGGTTTTACTGTTTTATGCATTAGCTAAGTCTTTTGCTCTGTAGGTTTCTATATTTTGAAAGAAAGCAATTGCTTCCTGTATGTATTTTTTGGCGAAAGCCTCAGAAGGTTCATTTTGATTAATTTGGTATACTAAGTCTTTAAAAGTTGAATCTAAAGCTATTTTTTTAGTTTCAACAAAAACAGTATCAAACAAATTGATGATTCCTGCATGGTGGTTTGTTTTTTGGTTTTCAGCCAATAACAAAGCTTTAGCACCATTTACAAAACCTGCATACGCCAAGTAAATAGCATCAGCCCAATTTTTATCTTCGAAAGCTTCTTGTGCAAAAGTCAATTTATCTTTGGCTTCCAAAATTAAAGTTGCTACTAGGTCAATTACAACTCCAGCACATTCCCCTACTCCAACCGCTTTTACATAATTGTCAGCATTTCCCCAATCGATAAAATCTTCGTCGGTAAGATTAGTAACATCCGCCAAAGGTTTTAAGAATTCGTAGAAATACTTTTCGCCTTGAGCGTCATAATAATCTAAGAAAGACTTTCCGTTAGCATTCGCTTCAAAATCATTTAAGATATAACGTAATGCATCAGGTCCTCTCCGACTTGGAATCTTGATTACTTTATCAGAAAAACGTCCTTTTCCATCTCCTAAAATTCCGCCTCCAAGCAATACTTGTAAAGCCGGAGCCACTAATTTACCTGAGTTGATAGACATTCCTTGAAAACCAATTGAAGACATGTTGTGTTGTCCACAAGCGTTCATACAACCACTAATTTTGATTGTGATTTCTCTATTCTCTTTATATTGCGGAAATTCTAATTTTAATACTCTTTCTAATTCCTCAGCAATTCCGGTACTACTTGCAATTCCAAGATTACAGGTATCTGTTCCTGGACATGCGGTGATATCGTTAATTGTATCGTAACCCAAAGTCACGAAGTCTAATTTGGCTAGTTCTTGGTAGAAGAATGGTAAATTTTCCTCTTTTATATTTCTAAGAACAATATTTTGCTTTAATGAAAAACGCAATTCATTTGCTCCATAATTTTTAATTAATTCGGCCAACGCTCTCGCTTTATCTGTATAAAAATCTCCTAAAAGGACTTTAATACCTATCGCAACATAACCCGCTTGTTTTTGAGCAATCACATTCGATTGTTTCCAAGCTTCATAAGCAGCTGTATCGTCAATAGTTACTGCAGGTACTTCTAATAAAGTAGCTGGAATTGCACCGTCAAAAGCAGTAGTATCAATTTCGTATGATTGGTATGACAATGCTTTTTTCTCTTCATCAACTAGACGTAAAAACTCATCTCTTCCAATATCCTTAATTAGGAATTTCATACGTGCTTTTAAACGTTTGGCTCTTTCACCATGACGATCAAAAACTCTTAACACCCCTTCTGTTGTTGGGATGATTTGGTTCACCGGAATAAATTCTGATAATAATTCAGCGTGATGTGGTTGAGAACCTAATCCTCCACCAAGCATTACTTTGAAACCGCGTTCCCCGTTTACAATCTTTGGAATAAATCCTAAATCATGCAAATAACTTAAGGCCGTATCTTTATCAGAAGAAGAAAATGACATTTTGAATTTACGTCCCATTTCTTGACAAATAGGATTTCTCAAGAAAAACTGAAACATAGCGTGCGCATAAGGCGACACGTCAAAAGGTTCGTCAACATCAACACCAGCCAATTCACTTGCCGTAATGTTTCTTACCGTATTCCCGCAAGCTTCACGTAATGTAATATCGTCTTTGGCAAGGTTTGCCCAAAGTTCTGGCGTTCTATCTAAACTCACATAGTGAATTTGGATATCCTGACGCGTAGTAATATGCAAACGCCCTGTTGAATACTCATCAGAAACTTTAGTAATACGCACTAATTGTTCACTAGTCACTTTACCAAAAGGCAATTTGATACGAATCATTTGCACGCCTTCTTGACGCTGACCGTAAACTCCACGCGCTAAACGCAGACTACGAAAACGCTCATCGTCAATTTTACCGTCTTTGAATAAGGCGATTTTTCTTTCTAAGTCGATTATCTCTTTTTCAACAATCGGATTCTCTATTTCGGTTCTAAAACTTTCCATACCTATTTACTGTTATCCTCCCCCCGGCCCCCTCCGAAGGAGGGGGAGCCAGTGAGGAGCTTTATTGTGTTATATTCTGGTTATAAACTTCATAGCCACAAAGTTTATCTACAAACATTTTCTACAATCTCTCCCTCCCCTTTGGGGAGGACTGGGGTGGGGATTCCTATCGTATAAACCCTACTCCTGCTGTTGTATTGGTTGCTGCATCGATTAAGATAAAAGCACCATTTGATTTATTGTCGTTGTAAGCATCAAAATAGATTGCTTTGCTTAACTTGATATTTACTTCTCCTATTTCGTTAATTGCTAATTGAGACGCTTCTGTAGTTCCTGAAAAATCAGTTGCAATTACATTTTTCACGCTGTCAATTTTAGCCAAAACTCTGTTGGTATTATGTTGTACAAAATATTTTGCCCCTGGAACCAACTTTTTACTGTCCATCCAACACACTGTTGTATTGATGTCTTTTTCAACTTTAGGCAATTCAGATGATTTTACAATCATATCTCCTCTTGTCACATTGATATCATTTTCTAATTCGATAGTAATAGAAGAACCCACTGAAGCTTCATCAAATTGTTGATCAAAAAAGTGGATGTTAGTTACTTTAGATTCGGTTAAAGAAGGTAAAACAGTTACAGCATCTCCTACTTTAATATTATTCCCATAAAGTTTACCAGCATACCCTCTAAAATCGTGGTACTCTTCTGTTTTTGGTCGAATAACAGTTTGAACTGGAAAACGTGCTTTTCCTTTTTCGTAAACATCTGCAGGATCCAAAGCTTCAAGGTGTTCTAGGATTGTTTGTCCTTCGTACCATGGCATTCCACCTAATGATTCCACTACATTATCACCTGTCAAAGCACTCAACGGAATGTAACTTACGTTTTGCTCTTTGAAAGTACTTTTCGCGTTCAATGCTTCAAAGTCGGCTTTGATTTTATTATATACTTCTTCTGAATAATCAACCAAGTCCATTTTATTAACAGCAACAATTACCTCTTTTACACGCAATAAATTATTGATAAAAAAGTGACGGTAGGTTTGTTCAATAACACCTTTACGCGCATCAATTAAAATGATCGATACTTGTGAAGTTGAAGCTCCTGTAACCATGTTACGAGTGTATTCTACGTGACCTGGAGTATCTGCAATGATGTAACTTTTCTTTGCAGTAGAAAAATAAATATGCGCTACATCAATTGTAATTCCTTGTTCTCTCTCAGCAACTAATCCGTCAGTAGCCAAAGAAAAATCTAAATAATCATATCCTTTTTGCTTACTGCTTTTTTCTATTGCTTCCAGTTTGTCTGTCGTCAAAGATTGTGTATCGTATAATAATCTTCCGATTAATGTACTTTTTCCGTCATCTACACTTCCTGCTGTTGCTATTTTTAAAACTTCCATTTTATATGTTTTGTTTCAGGATTTCAAGTTTAAGGTTTCAAGTTTTGTTGAATGCCTCTATACAAACTTTTAAATCTGAATGTTTTTATTTTTATTTCTATACAGAACACGTACTCTGTATTATATTTTAACCTTGTGAATGAAACTGAATCGTATAATATCTCTATTGAAATAATCTACACCATTTGATCTTTCTTGAAAACTATTCAAATAACCTAATTCTAAAGCAACTGCTGGACTCACTCCCACTTGTACTGCTGCATAAACTCGGTTTTGATCGAATGTGTTTTTGATAATTTTGTTTCCGCCATTAATCATTATTTCATCGTATAAAATTGCTTTTAGATATTGCTTTTCCTTCTTCCAAAAAGTATAATCTCCTTGGATTCGATATCTAAATCTGAGATAGAACGTGGTTCCATCTTCAAGCATTAATTTACTCGCATTGTGAACAAACCGTTCTTCTAATAGATATCTATGATTTAAATTCACTTTACCTAAACTCTGTTTTACTGTTACATCTTGCTGAAAACGATATTCAGGAATATGAAACCCAGTTTTAACCTCAGGATCTTGTGTTGCTACCGAGAAATAAGCAAAACCAGCTCCTAACTCTACCTTATCTGTTACCTTATCTCTAAGTTGAACGCGGCCTACAAATATATTTTCCGCTACGGGATTTATAAAAATCCTATTATCAATCTCAGTATGAACAGACCATTTTGTATTTAATTCCAGCTGATTATAATATCGTGTCCAGAGCAAACTTTGTTTGTCAACGTTTTTCTCTGTTTGTGCAATTAAACCAGTACTAAAAAGAAATACACCCAAAAAGATTCTCAAGAACTGCATCCTAAAAGTATCCTTGTTGTTTTCTTTTCTCCATCGCTGCCTCAGAACGTTTATCGTCAATTCTAGCTCCACGCTCAGAAATTGTAGACATTCTAATTTCACCAACTACTTCTGATATTGTTGCAGCATGAGAGTCAACTGCCGCTGTACAACTCATATCTCCTACTGTTCTAAAACGAACAATACGTTCTTCAATTTCTTCATTTTCTTCTTGGTAAACAAAAGGAGAGTGTGACCAAATCATTCCGTCTCTCAAGAATACTTTACGTTTGTGAGAGAAGTAAATTGATGGGATTTCGATTTGTTCTTGCTCGATATAACTCCACACATCTAATTCTGTCCAGTTTGAAATAGGAAAAACACGTACGTTTTGCCCATTTTCAATTTTCCCGTTCAATAAATCAAACAATTCAGGACGTTGGTTTTTTTCATCCCATTGACCAAAATCATCACGAACAGAAAAAATACGCTCTTTAGCTCTTGCTTTTTCTTCATCTCTACGCGCACCACCAATACAAGCATCAAACTTGAATTCGTCAATCGCATCTAAAAGAGTTGTAGTTTGCAAACTGTTTCTACTAGAATATTTTCCTGTTTCCTCAACTACTTTTCCTTCGTCAATAGCGTCTTGTACATTACGAACAATTAATTCTAAACCTAATTCTTTAACCAATCGGTCCCTAAATTCGATTGTTTCAGGGAAATTATGCCCTGTATCTACGTGCAATAATGGAAAAGGAATTTTAGCTGGGAAGAATGCTTTTTGCGCTAATCTCACCAAAGTAATTGAATCTTTACCTCCAGAAAAAAGCAATACTGGCTTATCAAATTGAGAAATAACTTCTCTAAAAATGTATATCGCTTCGCTTTCTAATGCGTTTGTTTTTAATATTGAACTCATATTTTTAGTTTAAAAGTTTAAAGTTTAAAGTTTAAGGTTGTTGCGACCTAAACTAAACCCTCTCTACTATTTATAATTTCTATTCTCTTTATTCTTTTTTCTATTCTCTTGAATTTACCCTTGGTGCAAACCACATTCTTTGTGACTTGATTCCCACCACCATCTTCCAGCTCTGATGTCTTCTCCCTCGGCTATTGCTCTGGTACAAGGAGCGCAACCGATGCTTACAAATCCTTTTTTATGTAATGCATTTTGCGGTACATTATTTTTTTCTAAATAATCTTCTACTTCTTTCAAAGTCCACTTTAGTAAAGGGTTGAATTTGATTATTTCAAACTTCGCATCGTATTCAAAAAGATCTAAATCATTTCTGCTTTCAGATTGCTCGGCTCTTAAACCAGTAATCCAAACTGAATTTCCTTTTAAAGCTTTAGTCAATGGCGCTACTTTTCTAATAAAACAGCACTCTTTTCTATTTTCAACCGACTCGTAGAAGCTATTTGGTCCTTTTGCATTCAATAGATTTTGAACATCGGTCGCTTCAGGAAAATATACTTCAATGTGTTTTTTGTATTTCTTTAATGTCTTATGAAAAACATCGTAGGTTTCTTGAAACAAACGGCCTGTATCTAAAGTGAAGATGTTAATTGCCGTATCACTTTTAGCAATTAAAGCTGTTATCACTTGGTCTTCTTGACCAAAAGAAGTCGAAAACACTACTTTATCTTTATATTCATTGGCCAAAAAAGCAAAAGTTTCTTCAATTGAGAAGTCCTTTGTTTTTTCTATTAATGCATGTACTATAGTTGCGCTCATTTTTCTTTTTTATTTTACAAAATCCATTATCCTATCGGTTTAGTAGATTACTACGCAAAAGTACTACTTATTTCCAAACTACAAAACAAAAAATTACTTTTCTGCACCCAAAAGCAATAGCACCTTAACTACTCAACAAAAGCATATTAGTCCCCCGAGGCATAAAATTATTAAATAAAATATTTATCTTAATTCCATTATTGTTATTCCTAAATAAAATCATGAAATTCTAATAATTGTTTAATTTTTAAAATATATTTCAATTAGTCTACTTCCCCTATAGGATAATTATAAAATAGTTATTAATTTTGACCAAAAATTATTTGTATGGATTTTCAAATAGGATTAGTCATCGCAGGTTTAACCGTAGGTTTCATTGTTGGCTTAACTGGTGTAGGAGGTGGATCTTTGATGACACCTATATTATTATGGTTTGGTATTCCTCCAACAACAGCTGTTGGCACGGATCTATTGTATGCGGCATTTACCAAAATGGGTGGTATTTATGTGCATCATAAAAAAAAGAATATTAATTGGACCATTACGGGTTGGCTATCCTTAGGGAGTGTCCCTGCGGCATTATTAACTTTGTGGATTTTACATAGTATCAAAACAGACATTACTGCTTTAAATGCAGTAATTAAATATAGTCTGGGTTGGGCACTACTTTTAACCTCGATAGCAGTTTTGTTCAAAAAGAAACTATTGATTATTTCTCAGAAACATTCTGGTGACAAATTTCATAGCGAGAGTAAAACACAAAATATACTAACCGTTGCAATAGGTGTACTACTAGGCGCAACTGTAACACTAACGTCTATAGGCGCAGGAGCTTTAGGTACGGTAACTTTATTTTTCCTATACCCTCTTTTAGCAACTCCCAGATTAGTTGGTACTGAGATTGCTCATGCTGTTCCTTTAACACTTGTAGCAGGTTTAGGACATGCCACAATGGGAAATTTAGACTTGGGCTTGCTAGGACAGTTATTAATAGGGTCACTTCCTGGAATATACGTAGGGAGTATGCTAAGTGGAAAAGTGCCTGACTTATTTCTTAGAAATGCCATTGCGATGATGTTGTTTTTTGTAGGCTACAAACTAGTTTTCATAGGTTAAACTTCCAGTTATTAATTCAAAAAAAAATACCCTTTCATTGTCTATCCAATGAAAGGGTATTTTTTTATCTGCGAATTACTTTAATCGGATTGACTAAAAAGCGATATCAGCAAGTGTGTTGTTTTCTAATATTTTTAATGTATTGTCACGTACTTCAGTCATTAATTTGCGAACTGCACAGGCAACCTCATCTTTACAATCATCACATTTTTCATAAAAGTTATGACTTGCACAGGGCAACAAAGCAATTGGACCTTCGAGAATACGGTACACTTTGGCCATATTAATCTCTTTCGGGTCTTTTATCAAATAATAACCGCCTCCTTTTCCTTTTTTGGCACCCAAAAAACCAGAATGACGCAAAAGCAACAAAATACTTTCCAAAAATTTCACGGAAATATTTTCGCTTTTTGCAATATCAGCAATAGCAACTGGCGTTTGATCTTCTTGGCGAGCCAAAAAAGTCAACGCTTTAATTCCGTATTTTGTTTTCTTTGAAAGCATGGTAAAGATTTTTAATTCATTTTTGAAGGATAAGGATTTTTGATATAAAAAACCCAATTAACTATTCAATAACAACAAAAATATGCTATTTTGAATCTAATTTACATAAAAAAGATTCTTACTTTAAATAGTTGTTTCAAAATCTTTCAAAGACCTTCCGTCTGCAAGTTTCCATTCCGTTTGTCCATTCGCACTTCTACCCATCAAAATTGCAGCAGCTGTAGATGGACTACTAAATATATAATCTTCTACAAATTCATAATAATCGCCTTTATTAACAAGTAAACCTTCATCAATGAGCTTTTGTCTATTTTTCACAAGACTTGCACTTAAAGAATTTGTAATTACATACGCAGCTTTAGAACCTTTGAATATCAAAAAACCATCAGATGTTGGCTCTCCTTGTCCTTCAGCACCTCGCGCTGCCTTAATAAAGAAAAAGTTTTGCTTTTGCTGAACCTTCACTACTCTTTTATCATCAAATACTTTATGCCCTAATGTATTAACTAGAATTTTGACATATCCAATAAACTCTTCCATTTCTGCTCTATCAGATTCTGAAATAGATGATTGTGTCGGAATCATTGAATTTTCAACTTTATAACGTTTAGAGTTTATTGCAATATCGTGAAGTCTATTTTCCAAATACTTGATGTGAGCTTTATTAAGGTTGTCATCCTTAGAAATAAAAACAATAGCTTCATTCCAGAATTCCTTTCCGCTTAAATGTTGTTTTAACCTACTAAAAACAGATTCAGCTTCTCCAATATAAACCAAATCATTATCCTCTTCGTCTTTTCCAAAAAGTAAATAAACTCCAGTGTTATTCAAATCATCTCTATCTGAACATTCTTTAATGTTAATTCTTGGTATTTTATAAGCTTTCCCTGTCCAATTAGAAAGTTCACAACTCATACGTCCATTTGAATCTCCATCAATCAAAAATATTTTTATTGTCTTTCCTAGTGCCATATATATTTTAAAAAAAACTAAGATAATACTTTAAAACTCAAACAAAACTTTCATTTTAATAATCTCAAATATAAACACAAAACCCACAGCTATAAACTGTGGGTTTTAAATATATGCTATAAGAAAAACGTTTAAGAAAGTGCCTGCTCTAAATCAGCAATTACATCTTTTACAGTTTCCAGTCCTACAGAAACACGTACTAAACCATCTGTAATACTTACCGCTAATCTCTCATCAACTGATAACTTACTATGTGTTGTTGATGCCGGATGTGTAACAATGGTTCTGGTATCTCCCAAGTTTGGTGACAACGAACATAATTTTATTTTATCCAAAAAGTTACGTCCTGCTTCAAGTCCTCCTTTTATTTCAAAAGCGACAATGCTGCCACCCAACTTCATTTGCTTTTGGGCAATTTCATATTGTGGATGTGATTTCAAGAAAGGATATTTCACCTTATTCACATTTGGATGCTGTTCTAAAAACTCAGCAACCTTCAAGGCGTTTTCGCAATGTCTGTCCAAACGAATTGCTAATGTCTCTAAGCTTTTTGATAAAACCCACGCATTAAATGGGGATAAAGAAGGTCCCGTAAGTCGGGAAAACAAATAGATTTTATGAATCAACTCGGGATTACCAACCGTTACTCCGCCTAAAACTCGTCCTTGACCATCCATTAACTTTGTAGCAGAATGCACGACCAAATGCGCTCCCCATTTTATAGGTTGTTGCAAATAAGGAGTCGCAAAACAATTATCAATTACTAATATCAAATTGTGCTTTTTGGCAATATTCCCTAGCAATTCCAGATCTATAATATCGACTGCGGGATTCGTTGGCGATTCAGCAAAAAGAATCTTTGTATTGGGTGTAGTGAAACTTTCAATGGTTTCAGGCTTATTGATATCAAAATACGAGGTTTCAATATTCCACTTTGGAAAATAATTGACAAACAACGAATGCGTCGCCCCAAAAACACTACTTGACGAAACGATATGATCGCCAGATTTCAATAATGCAGCCATGGTTGAATATACGGCAGCCATTCCAGAGGCAAAGGCAAAACCAGCAGTTGCGCCTTCCATCTTGCATACTTTTTCTACAAACTCGTTGGTGTTTGGGTTGCTGTAACGGCTATAAATATTTCTATCTTTCTCTTCTGCAAATGAAGCACGCATGTCTTCGGCATCTTCAAACACAAAACTAGAAGTTAAGTATAATGGAACGGAGTGCTCTAAATATTGGGTGCGTTCTAATTGGGTACGGATGGCTTCGGTTTCAAAACCAAATTCTGAATTATTCATTCTCTTTTGTTTAAAGTTTAAAGTTTAAAGTTGTTCGAAATTAGTATTTCAACACTCCCTCCCTCTTCAAACGATTAATTTTATTTTTAGATTTTACCTAATTCCACTCCATTCAAAACTACTTTATAATGGATGGTTGCCGTTGGTTCTAAAGTTTTAGAAACCGAGCAGTATTTATCGAAAGAAAGTTGAGCAGCTTTGGCAGCTTTGTCTTCTTTTATATTTCCTTCTAAATAAAAGACCAAGTAAATGTCTTTAAAAGGTTTTGCTTCACCAACCTGAATACGTTCTCCCTCTACCTCAGCTTTAAATGAAGTGATTTCTTGACGTTGTTTTTTTAGAATCGAAATCATATCAATAGCGCTACATCCTGCAACTCCCATTAATACTAATTCCATTGGACTTGATCCTTGATCATCGCCACCAAATTCTGGACGGCTATCTACATTTACTATATGGCCACGTTCGTTTTTTAATTCGAAATGGAAATTGTCGTTTACTCTGTTTAATGTAATTTTCATATTGTATTTTTTGAACGTTGCTCCCGCTTTTTTTGAACGCGGATGATGCGGATTTAAAAACGATTACAACGGATTTTTTAATTATTTTTCTGAATACTCAGCAACTGAATACTTTTCTACCCTTTATCCGACAATCTCAAGATATCTCCAAAAACACCTCTTGCTGTAACTGCTGATCCCGCTCCGGCTCCTTGAATAACAATTGGACGGTCTCCGTAAGATTCTGTGTATATTTCGAAAAAAGAATCAGAACCTTTCAAGCCTCCCAAAGCAGTATCCGAAGGTACGGAAACTAATTTTACTTCCAAAATTCCTTTGTCATGTTGTAAATCTCCAGACAATTCCCCGATGTATCTCAAAACGTGATTTGGTTTTTGGTCTGCTTTTATCTTATCATAAATAGGATCAAATTCCTTTAATTTAGTCAAGAAATCTGCCGCACTTCCTTCACGTAAGTGTTCTGGAATTAAATTCTGAATATCAACTTCCTCAAACTCATTTTGCAAGTCTAATTCTCTCGCTAATATAAGTAGTTTTCGGCCTACATCATTCCCACATAAATCCTCTCTTGGATCTGGCTCTGTAAAACCACTATCAATTGCTTCTTTCAATATTTCGCTAAACAGAACATCTTTGGAAGAGAAATTATTGAATAAATAGCTTAACGTTCCTGAGAAAACGCCTTTTATTTTAGTGATATTTTCACCAGAAAGATGCAATAATTTAATAGTATCAATTAATGGTAAACCCGCACCTACATTGGTTTCATATAAATAATTCTTCTGATTATCAGCTAATGATTTACGTAGCTTTTTATAAAAACCATAACTTAAAGTATTCGCTATTTTATTTGAAGAAATTAAATCAAAACTGCTTTCAACTAACGGAATGTAATTCTCGACAAAATCAGCACTCGCCGTGTTATCAATTGCAATTAAATTTTCTAGATGATTCGCTTCTGCAAAAGCAATAATATCGCTTAATGTATACGCTGACCCCTTAGCTTGAATTTCGTTTTTCCAGTTAGCCGAAACTCCGTTTTTATTCAACAGCACATTTCGAGAATTGGCAATAGCAAAAATATTCAACTTAACATCTTTCCTTTTTTCGATTGCTTCCGCCGATTCTAAAATTTGATTGATTAAGGTTCCGCCAACTAATCCATGCCCAAAAATGGCAATATTGATTTTCTTCGCAACCCCAAATATCTCCCCATGAATAACATTCAGCGCTTTGTTAAGTTCTGATTTTTTAACCACTAAACTCACATTCTTACCCGTAACGGTATTATTGAATAAAATAGGAACAATTTTGTTTTTTATCAAAGCCGTATAAGGCTTATGAAACGTACTAAGATCTTGGCCTATTATTGAAATTACCGATACGTTGTCGACAACTGTAATCTTGTTGACATCCTTAGAATAGAAATCATTTTCGAATTCTTTTTCTAATTCGATCATAGCTTTTGTTGCTTTATCAGCAGCAACCACAAGTCCTATTCCTCTTTCTGAAGAACCTTGAGAAATAATACTTACGCTAATATCATTGTCACCCATCACCTTGAAAATACGCGCATCCACTCCTGTTTTTCCAAGTAATCCTCTTCCTTCTAAATTTACCAAAGAAACATTTTCTAAAACAGATAATGTTTTAATTCCGCTGACATTAGAATTTGAAGTAATTAAAGTTCCATTATTTTCGTGATTGAAAGTATTTAAAATACGAAGCGGAATATTTTTCTCTAATAAAGGAATAATTGTTTTTGCATGCAAAATATTCACACCAAAATTAGCAATTTCATTTGCTTCATTATAAGACAAAGATTCAATCTTTTTAGCATCTAAAACCAACTCGGGATTAGCAGTGTAAATTCCATCAACATGAGTGAAATTTTGCAATTCTTCGGCATTGATATAATTAGCGACTAATGACGCCGTATAATTACTTCCGTTTCTACCTAAAGTAGTGGTTTCGTGTTTCGCATTCGAACCAATAAAACCAGTAATCACTAGTATTGAATCTTTATTCTCTTTGAAAATTTGAATGATATTTTTCTTAGAAACAGCGTCCAAAGGTTGTGCATCCCCAAAATTGGAGTCGGTTATGATTAAATCTCTTGTATCTGCTAGTTTTGCAGTAACGCCTCTTTCATTCAATAAAAAAACCAATAATTTAGCCGAAAGTACTTCGCCATGTGCTAAAATTTGGTCTTGAATCTTTGGGCTATAATCACCAATCAAGCTAACGCCTTCAAAAAGTTTATCTAATTTATCAAATTCAGTCGAAAAATCAACGGCCTCAAAACCATCTTTTTGATAGGTTTTAAAACTTTCCAATAGCGGTTTGTAATTTCCGTTTTTGGCTGCAATAGTAAGAATGTCGTCCAGCTCATCCGTTGCTTTTCCTCTTGCCGAAACGACGATTGCAATTTTCTCGTCTTGTTTTATTTTTTCCTCTATAATATCTAAAACTGTGTCGATACCTTCACCGTTTGCTAAAGATTTACCGCCAAATTTAACTATTTTCATTTGTTTTTTATTTTTGAAAACAACTTCTAACAAATTGTCTAATTGTTCGTATTCCATCAAAAAAGCATCGTGCCCATGTTGTGAGTCAATCTCACTATAAAATACATTATTTTTAAATTTTTTAATCTCATTGTACGTATCTCTATTCTCCTTTGCTGTAAAAAACAAATCTGAATTAATTCCTACAATGTATATATTAGCACCCACTTTTGAGATAACTGATTCTAAAGACTCATGATTCCTAGTTATATCAATCGTTTTCAATAATTGGTTCATCATTTTATATGCCGAAAGCTGAAACCTTTTTTCTAATTTTTCTCCATGGTAATTCAGCCAACTTTCTACTTTGAACGTTTCTAGTTGTTCATTGAGATCTCTATTAAATTTTTCTTTGAAAGATTCAGGCGTGCGGTAGCACAACATGGCGTGAACACGAGCGTCTTCAATAGGTTTTTTAGAGTTATTTAGGATTTGCTCTTGCAAATAACAATTAGCAATCAACCAGTCAGTCGCTTTCCAATCTGTAGCTATGGGAATGAAGTTTTGTGCCAGTTTAGGTTCTAGAGCCAAAATTTCCCAAGCAATTCCACCACCAACAGAACCGCCGATAAGAGCAAATAAAGAATCAATCTTTAAAAACCGAAGTCCTTCGATGAAAATCCTTGCGATATCTCTTGCAATAAAATCTCTGTAATTCTCTATAGTCGCTGAATTGAATCCGTTACCAGGAACATCAAAAGAAACAATTGTATATTTCCTAGTATCGATGGTTCTATCGACACCCACAATATCATTCCACCAACCCGATTCGCCAATTACTTGTGAGTTTCCGGTCAAGGCATGATTAATTAAGATAATGGGAGCGGTATGCGAAGCAGCGCCAAAAACCTGATAACTTAAGTTTAGGCTAGCATAAAAAGCACCATTGTGCGTGGTGAAATTTTGTATGGTAATATGTGTTGGGTTATTTTCCAATGTCAAATCTTTTATTAATTTTGATTTGTATTTGGAAATATTAGAAAGAAAAAACTAGGTAAATACTAGAGAAATTCTTGTTGTTATCTTTCCACTTTAGGGAGTGGTAGAATGCAGCACCTTCTTCGATTTCTCGAAGGGTTGCTAAGGCTTCATCGGGTCTAATCCCTCATCCTTTCTTTATAACATTTCAATACGTGTGTGAACTTATTACTGCAAATTAACTACATATTTTTATAACAACCAAACTTTTACCATTCTGATTATTAGCGAAAAATATATTTAACAAAAAAAACGCGAAACATTGCTGAACATAACAATTCAGGAATTCCTCGCGTGTAAATCACTATAAAGACAGCTCGCTATCAATTAGATAAAAAGAGTATCGTTTTCCTTTGAATACATCAAAAACTGTAATGAATTTGGTGATTTATTTAAATCATTAGCATTGGTGTCGTTGATACCAAATCTTGGATGAACTAAATCATCTACCGTGATTTTTATACTATTTTTTTTAGTTTTTAAGTTCCTTAAAAAACTTACCGCTCTGGTAATTCTACTAATTGCCCCCATGTGTCTACTTGTTTAATTGTTGCTATGTTTATTCTTGCTTGTTTGTTACTCTTTATTCTCTTTTAAATACCATAAAAAAACCCTTTTGGATAAATACCAAAAGGGTTAAAGTTATAGTAACTTATACTTTTGGCATATCAACATATTTTTACAAATAAGGTAATCACTAGTGATCTATTATTTCTAAAAATATGTTTTTCCATGCTAATTATCTTTAAATTCTAAATTGTTTTAATAAAAAAGCCTTCCAAAAGAAATAGGAAGGCTGATGCTTAATTATAGCTATAATATAAGGCAATCATTTCCTTGCAGATGATTCCGAAATAGTTTTAAAATTTACAATAATGATTAAATTCATCTTTGGTATTTTCTTGCAACAAATTTCAGTTTTTTTTTGCTAGTTCCCTAATGACTATCAACATTTTAACTCATTTTTAATACAAATATTATAATCTTACAAACTGAGATTGTAATACTATAAAACTCATCTTAATTTTGGATAAAAAAGCAGTGTTTAAACGATATAAAATATACTTTATAAATTCTTACAATAACTCAAAAACTGCTTTTAAGTCTGCTTTTAAATCTTCAATATCTTCTAAACCTACAGAAAGACGAATCAAATCTTTAGAAACTCCTGAAGCTAACTGTTGTTCATCAGATAATTGTTGATGCGTTGTACTTGCTGGATGAATAATTAATGATTTTGTATCTCCAATATTTGCGAGTAGCGAAAATAGTTTGGTATCATCCGCTACTTTTTTTGCCGCTTCAAAACCTCCTTTTAGACCAAAGGTTACTAATCCGTTTTGTCCTTTTGGCAAATAACGTTTAGCCAGATCATAATATTTACTCGACTGTAAACCTGGATAATTCACCCACTCCACTTGCTCTTGACTTTCTAGCCATTGTGCTAATGCTAATCCGTTCTCACTATGTCTTTTTACACGTACGGCCAATGTTTCTAAACCTTGAATAATTTGGAACGCATTAAACGGACTCAAAGCAGCTCCATAATCACGTAGTCCTTCAATTCTTACTCTTGCAATAAAAGCAGCGTTTCCTAAAGCTTCATGATAAACCAAGCCATGATAGCCAGCATTAGGGGTTGTAAATTCCGGAAAACGACCACTACTCCAATCAAAAGTTCCTGCATCAACAATAACTCCTCCTAAAGAAGTTCCGTTACCTGAGATATATTTTGTTAAAGAATGAATAACAATATTCGCTCCGTGCGCTATTGGATTTAGTAAATATGGAGAAGCAACTGTATTATCTACAATCAAAGGAACTTTCAACGCTTTTGCTTCAGCAGAAATAGCTTCAATATCTAATACATCTAACTTTGGGTTCCCCAAACTTTCGATAAAAAACACTTTGGTATTCTCATTCGCTGCCTTAGCAAAATTAGCTGGATCAGAAGGGTCTACAAAAGTGGTTGTAATTCCTAGTCGCGGCAAAGTAGTTTGTAATAAGTTAAACGTTCCTCCATACAAACTGCTAGATGCTACAATATGATCACCCGTTTTTAACAACACTAACAAAGCGGTTGTAATCGCCGCTGTTCCAGAAGCAGTAACAACAGCACCTACACCACCTTCTAATGCTGCTAAACGTTGTTCTAGAATGTCATTAGTAGGATTATTAAGTCTCGTGTAAATGTAGCCCGCTTCAGAAAGCCCGAATAAATTAGCCGCATGCTCTGAATTATCAAAAACATACGATGATGTTTGGTAAATGGGAACCGCTCGAGTTCCTGCGTGTTTTGTTACATCATGTCCAGCATGCAATGCGTTTGTTTCAAATTTATTAGTACTCATAATTTTAGTTTTTTGATTTTATTGTTATTTATTAAATAAAAACCCTTTTAGATAGGTATCCAAAAGGGCTTTAAGCTGTCTTATAAACTTATACTTTTGGATTACCTGAAACAAATACACATCATGGCTTTTGCACAAATCATAGATTTGACAATTGACGGATTAACTTGTTTAAAATTTAGATTGATCATTTTATCTTATTATTTATTCTAAAAGAAGTTCTTCTTTAGTTTTCAAAAAAAAAAGCTTCCCTTTTTGAGGGAAGCTTTTGCTATATTTAAGATTTTAAATTGAAGCAATAGTCTACCCTAAGGAATGAACCTTCATGGCTTTTGACATATTACAAACATTTAATTTCATGGTTTCCTTTTTTTGTTGAAACAAATTTGCTGACAATAATTTATATATCCTAATATATTTTAAAAAATAACAAATAAAATATTTTCTGTTAAAACCCCACTAATCAATAATTTAAACAAACGTTAAACCACCCACAAAAATTGACAGCTGTTCTTAATGCTAAATTAACTTTAGATCCCATTGAATTTCTTAAATATAGGATAATCTTTAAATTATATGAACAGAACTTCATTTTCTCGAGAATACATTTGAAGCATTAAGGAAATTGAAGTGTTTTTAGACCTAGGAGAATTTGTTGTTTTGGTTTGAATTCTTGGGTGCACTAATTCGTGAATTGACTCCACTTTTTCTTCTTTTTTTACCCTGAATCTAAAATCTGACTTTGACAAAGCTGGTTTTGATGTTTTCATGATATTCCTTTTTAGCAGTTTGCTTTTTCATTTTCCTCTATCGTACGTACTAAAGCATCAGTTGCTCAAGTACTACATACCCCTTTCTAACCCATTTGATTGCCAGCACTAAACAACCGCTAAAAAAGACAAGAATAAAATACGCCTATTTTACCCTCTTAGGAACACCTTGAAAAATCTTTCATTAAGCGTCCCTTACTATCTAATTTTACTTAAAGCAGGCTTTAACAATTTTCATGTTTATTTTAACCACTCTTCTAATCTGTCTATCGCTTAATCGTTTATTATTGTATGCCTTAATCAGTCGTTTTTTCAAAGATTCCCATTTCTCTTTCATATAGGGATACAATGATATTGATCGTTGATCACCTTTTAATGCATTCAAATAATGCTTATTGTATTCCTTAACGTAATTATTATAGTCATCAAGGTATCTATCCCATTTATTACTTACGGTAACTTCGTTCTCTTTTCCTGTTTTTTCAAGTAATAAAACCTTTTGAATTGCTTTCATAATAAATTATTTTTTTGGATTGATAAATTATTTTTAACTCCTCGCTTACGTTTAGGATATGCAAGATTACCTTTCTTAATTCTAGCTATATAAACTAAAAAAACATATGCTTTTTTTAATTATAAAGTCTTTGAATCCCTACATTTAAGCTTTAACAAATTTAACAAACAGTAGTAACGAAGTGAAACATACTCGTTTAAAAGCCACAAAATCAGATATTTTACACTTTAAACAAGCCATTCTTAAGAAAAAAGTCATAAAAACTTCTGAATTCGAATCCCCGTAAAAACAATACTAAAGTAGTTTTATGATTTCAATCATAAGTAAATAGTATGTCATTAAATTATTATATAAAAGTAAACTAATCAACCGTATTTCTACTCTGTTACCTAAATAGATTTTTAGTTGATTAAAAAATAACAACACTTTCCTACTTAAAAAAAACTTAAGTTTAATTTGCAATTCAAAATGGTTTCATACCTTTGCACTCAATTACAAGAGGAAAAATTTGAACTGATTGCAACCTCTTCATAATGAAACGAATTCATTATGGATGCTGAAAAATTTTCAGTAGAAAAAATGCTAAAGCAGAAACTCTCCTTTAGTATTTCCCGCAATTATTTTTCCTCCCTTAATTTTAAATTTATATTTATTATGGCATATTTATTTACGTCAGAATCTGTAAGTGAGGGGCACCCAGACAAAATTGCAGATCAAATTTCAGACGCATTAATTGATAATTTTTTGGCATTTGACGCTGACTCAAAAGTAGCGTGTGAAACTTTAGTAACAACGGGACAAGTAATATTGGCCGGTGAAGTAAAGTCAAATACCTACCTTGATGTTCAACAAATCGCTCGTGATGTAATCAAAAAAATTGGTTACACTAAAAGCGAATACATGTTTGAAGCCAATTCTTGCGGTATTCTTTCTGCTATTCACGAACAATCAGCAGATATAAACCAAGGTGTTGACAGAGCGAACCCTGAAGACCAAGGAGCTGGTGACCAAGGAATGATGTTTGGTTATGCCACAAATGAAACTGAAAACTTCATGCCTTTGGCATTGGATTTATCTCATAAATTATTACAAGAATTAGCTATTCTTAGACGTGAAAATAATGAAATTACTTATTTACGCCCAGATGCTAAATCACAGGTAACATTAGAATACAGTGATGATAACAAACCTACACGTATTGATACCATTGTAATTTCTACTCAACATGATGATTTTGATGAGGAATCAGTTATGCTAGCTAAAATTAAAAGCGATCTAGTGTCGATTTTAATTCCAAGAATTATCGCTAAAAACCCTGCTCACGCACATTTATTTAATGATGCTATTCAATATCATATTAACCCAACTGGTAAATTTGTGATTGGAGGACCTCATGGAGATACTGGATTAACAGGAAGAAAAATCATTGTGGACACTTACGGAGGAAAAGGAGCTCACGGTGGTGGTGCTTTCTCTGGAAAAGACCCAAGTAAAGTAGATCGAAGTGCCGCTTATGCTACACGTCATATTGCTAAAAATTTAGTTGCCGCAGGTGTCGCTGACGAAATTTTAGTTCAGGTTTCTTATGCTATTGGTGTAGCGAAGCCAATGGGAATCTTCATTGAAACTTACGGAACTTCAAAACTTAACTTAAGAGACGGAGAAATTGCCAAGAAAGTAGAAGAAATCTTTGATATGCGTCCTTACTTTATTGAGCAACGCTTAAAACTAAGAAACCCTATCTATAGCGAAACTGCTGCTTACGGACACATGGGACGTACGCCACAAATAGTTACTAAAACCTTTTTTGCTCCAGGAGGATTAACAAAAACGGTTGACGTTGAGTTATTCACATGGGAAAAATTAGATTTTGTTGACCAAGTGAAAGATGCTTTTGGATTGTAATTCAAAAAATATAATTTATTTCTTTAAACGGCTATCTGAAAAGGTAGCCGTTTTTTTGTACAAATATTTAATAAATAGAAATAGCGCATCACACTTGAAATTCACCCGTTCATTATTTAGTAAAAATAATATTAAAAAAAGAGGCTGTCTAATAAAAGACAGCCCTTTGTAATTGAATAGGTAACGTCCACAAACGCTAAAAAAACGGCTCAACTTAATTGAACTGGTTTTCCATGTAGAAACGGTTCATTTTATAAATTATATTTTAACGAAAACACAACGTATCTAGGCTGAACTATATACTGCGATGATCTATATCCCGTTTGACTAAAGCTATCATCATTTATAGTTTTAGTATTTAATAAATTTGTCGCAGCGAGTGTATATTCCATTTTAGCATCTTTTTTACGGTAACTAAAGCTAGAGTTTAAAAACTCATACTTATTATTTATTGTCCCTTCAGTATTTGAATAGGTATATTTATTATAATCCGCAGTTAATGAAAATGCTTTTAGGAAGAAATAATCTAATTTTACAAATGGTTGTTTTGTTTTGAAAGTTGTATTTTGATAATCGTTTAATGTCAATGAATACCCTAGTTCTAAATTAGGCCAAATTTTAAATTGAGTTCCCAGTGAACCTTTATACGTCTGAGAAAAAGATTCTGTTGTTTGTACAAAATCAATTAAAGGATCTGAAGGGTCTTCTGGATTTGCTCTTAAACTATTATATTTAGACCAATTTAAATTTAAGTTAACAGAGGCTTTGTAATACTTAAGAAATGACCGCTGATACCCTAGCATCCCATTAACACTCTCGTTTTCAAAATTAGCATTTACTTTTTCACTCACTTGATTTATTCCATTAAAATAGGCTCTATTTACAACCGGATCAGTTGTCTTACTATAATTTACATTTCCAAAAACAGTCGTGAAATTGAATAAATTATATTTAAAATACCTTAGAGCGTGCGTTTCTTGTAATGCATTTTCCAACAGTCTATTCCCTCTATTGAAGGAGTTGAAATTTGAAAAGACATATCCCTGAACAAATGAATTAATATCATTGAATACATTCGTCTTTCTAAAATTATACGTCAATGACTCCGACTTCTTAATTTGATATTGAGCAAATAAATCAGGTAAAATTCTAGAAAAATTATCTTCTACCTTCGTACTTAACTGCTCATTAAAGGTGTTATATCTATGTACCGTTAGACCAGGGTTAAAAGTAAATTTACCAGTAATAAATTTATAATGTGCCCCTAAATAAACATCGTTAAAACCATAGGTAACATCATTTCTATATTCATCATTGTTCAAAATCGATTGATCTCCATTATCTAAAATCTGGAAAATTAACGAATTGTAAGCCTGATAAGAGTTAGTATTTCCCAAAGTAAAATTCAGATTGCTTTTAGCCGTCAACGAGTAATAATAATCTGCTTTTACATCTAATTTATTTGTTTTTACAAATCGATCTTGATTTATATTAAAACTACTCTGATTTGAATCAAAACCTAAAAACGGAAAAGGATCATTTTGTAAATCAGGATTATAAAATGGATCTTCATCCTGATATAAATGTTGCATCTCAAATGCCCAAGTACTTTTTTTATTTTGAGTCCAAAACATATTTACACTCTGATTCAACGCTATAGGACCTTGCTTTTTGAAAGACTTTATACTATTACTCTGAATCAGATCTCCAGAAGAATCATAGGTGACCGAATTTGTCAGCAAATCATTGTCTTCTGTTTGATTTGATTTTCGTAACGATACATCATAATCAAATTGAAAATTCACATTTGGTTTAAACTTTGATCCAAATTTAAAAATAGCCAAATTATTTCTCAAATTAGACAAATCAGATCTATTTTCGTTTGTTTTTATCTCAGTAGAATTGGGCTGAAATATTCCGATTTTTGTCTGTGTATTAGTAAGTGTTTTATTAGAAGAAAGAACACCAAAACCACTAATATTCCAACTTTTAGAAATCTGTTGCGTTATGTTTATAGCCCCAAATTTATTTTCAATATTTTGCGCTTTATCATCCCTTTGGGTAGAAATCCCTAAATCATTACTTGAAACATTAAAGTTTGTTCCTCCCCTACCAATTGTGTTTCTCGAACCACCTGTCAATCTAAAATAATCTCTATTAGAAAATGGCACATCTCCTACATTATTGAAATTAGTAATAACATTAACACTTGTTTTTGGACTATAGTAAAACAGCTTGGGGTTAATAATAAAACGATCTACAAAATCCGTCCCCGCAGAAATATCACCAAACCAAAATCTCTTTTTACCTGATTTTAGTTTAATATTAATAGCAACATCATCATTATTGTTTTCTAATCCTTTCAATTGATTTACCTCAGAAAAATTTCTAAGAACCTGAATTTTATCAACTGCACCGGCGGGTATATTTCTAGACCCTAATTTAGTATCACCCTCAAAGAACTTCTTGCCGTCAACCAGCATCTGAGTAACTTTTTTCCCCTCTACCTCTATTTCTCCATCAGCATTTACTTCTACACCAGGCAACCTTTTAAGAATGTCTTCTAACTTCCTTTCAGTCCCTGTTTTAAATGAGTCTGCATTATAAACAATGGTATCCCCTTTTATAGAAACCGGCATTTCTCGAACAATCTCTACACCATCTAACTCAATCCCTCCTTCTTGAAGAACAATTGTTTTAACTATGTTTTCTGTAGAAGTAACAATCTCGACTTCTTTATTTTGCATCCCTAAGAAACTAATCTTAAGACTGTAGGTCGTATTAGGTTTCAAATTTAGAGAAAACTTCCCTTTGTCATTTGTGATTGCATAGGCATCCATTGCTTTTGTAACACCATTTACAGCCATGACATTTGCCATTTCAAGTCCTACCGATTTAGAATCATTAATAAATCCCTCCAACTTTATAGATTGGGAATAAAAAATAGAAGTAATAAAAAGAAATACAATTTGTATTGTTGTTTTCATGCAGAGCAAGTATAAAGGAATAATTTAATTAGATAAAACTCAAATTCTAAACATTATTAATGTCTCATTTGCATACCTCCACGACCTTGGTTCATTTCACGCATTTCTTGCATTTTTTTAACCACCGTGTCGTCAAATTCGTTTTGAGAAATCTCTTTTCCTTTAGTTGGTGCCTTTATAACTACTTTTGCTTTAGAGTTTAGTACAATTTTCGAACATAAAATAACGGTTTTACCATCATTAACTTCTAAAATTAAACCTGGCAATCCCCAATAATTTTCAGGACCTTGATTTACTGGAATCTCAGGCGTATACCAAGCTGTAATAACAAGCTCCTTAGGCATTTCTACATTATCCAAAAAATTCGTTTTCTTTTCACCGTCAGCAGGCTTTTCAGCTTCTGAATCCTCTTTTTTACGTCTAAAATTTCTAAAATCAGTTTTACTAGCTGGTCTTACAGTTGTCGCTTTAAAGCAATTGTACCCCCCAATAACTCTAGTTTCGCCTTCCATTTTCCACTGATAATTTACTAGGGAATCCTTTACTAGGAATTCTTTTCCCATAAATTCTTTATCGACAGCATACAGTTTTTCTTTTACATTTTTATATAAAGTACCGCCGCCACCAGTCATTGAAGCCATCATTCTCATTCCGCCCCCTTGACCCGCACCCGGAGTTTCTAATTTTTCTTCTTCTTTATAAATGGAAGCCGATTTGTCAAAATTTAAAATAAATGTTTTTTCAAACATACTCTTCATACGTTCTTCCATCGATTTTTGCATCTCAGGAGTAATTTCCCTATTCCCTCCAAAATTTGACTTAAAATCAGCCGTACTCGTTTTAGATTCATATACAGCCATCCCCTGAAACTCTTGGGCTTGCAAACTTAAACAGCTAAATGCACTAAGTGCTAAAACCAAAATTACTTTCTTCATGAGTTTAAATTTTTTAAAAATTATTAGGATAAGACTCTAATTTATATTTTTGTTACAAACCTATTATAATTAAATTAAGACTTCTATAATTATAAAAGGTTTAATCGTAATTTAGCTATATATGAAAAAAATAATTCTCTTCATTGCTTTAGTATCAACTTGGTCAGCGATTAGCCAAAACACCAAACTTGAAATTAGCATTACAGACACCATTAATATCCGTGTTGATGATTTTATTGGATACGACCAATTCGATTTCTATTACTATATAAAGGATAACGTTTTACACAAAACTAATAACAAGGAATCACTCGAATATAAGAACACCTCCCTTGGAAAAATAGCAAAAGTAGATATTAAAAACCCACTAAAAATCGTCCTTTTCTATGAGAATTTCAATATCGTTGTCTTACTTGATAATCAATTAAATGAAATTCAAAAAATAAATTTTTCAGAAAACATAAACCCTATAGCAGTATCTGCAACAGGAATTGCCGCACAAAACAGGCTTTGGATTTACAATAGTTTAAATCAACAGATTGGACTTTTTGATTACATACAAAATGACTATAAAGCAATATCCACCTCTTTTCCAGAAAGCATAAAATACTACCAAACGGATTTCAATACCTTCTATTGGATAGACAACAAAAACAATTGGTATTCTTGCGACGCCTTCGGAAAAATAAAAACTAAAGGCAAAATACTTGATTTCGATATTATTGAAGTCATTAACGATAATCAATTTATCTACTCTAAAAACAACAAGCTGTATTTCGAAGACTTGGATAAAAATCAAAAATATGAAATTGACATTTCAGAAAAAACGTTTAAAAAATTCAGTTACAAAGACCAAATTTTATCTATTTTTACATCGAAGGGAATTATAAATTATAAAATCACAACACCGTAATGCACATAGCAGTAGCAGGAAACATCGGATCAGGAAAAACGACACTCACGCGTTTATTGGCAAAACATTTTAAATGGGAACCTCATTATGAAGATGTCGTTGACAATCCATACCTCGATGATTTCTATCACCAAATGGAACGCTGGTCATTTAATTTGCAGATTTACTTCTTAAATAGTCGCTTCCGCCAAGTAATTCAAATACGCGAAAGCGGAAAGAAAATCATTCAAGACCGGACGATTTATGAAGATGCCCACATATTTGCTCCCAATCTTTATTCAATGGGTTTAATGACAAATCGAGATTTTCAGAATTATTCTTCTCTTTTTGAATTAATGGAATCAACCGTGAAAGCTCCTGATTTATTAATTTATTTAAGAAGTTCAATTCCTAATCTAGTAGGTCAAATACATAAAAGAGGTCGTGAGTACGAAAACTCAATCTCTATTGACTACTTAAGCCGATTAAACGAACGTTATGAGGCTTGGGTTCATACCTACGATCGTGGAAAATTATTAATTATTGATGTAGATAACATTAATTTTGTAGATAATCCAGAAGATTTAGGAATGATTTTAAACAAGATCAATGCAGAATTAAACGGATTATTCTAGTCCTTCTCTTCCCTCTTTATAATTAAAAGAAGAACAAACAAGTTATAAATAAAAATGCCTCACAATCGCGAGGCATTTTTATTTGTAAACCATTGTCACAATATGACAATGTATCTATAGACTATTTTAAGAGATCAATTTTTGCCTGAACTTCAGCATCAGTCCCTTCAAAAACTTGTGTCTGCACTTTACCGTTTACAGTAGTTGTAATTGTCCCTACAACAGCACCGTTGACATTTGTTTTCTCAATAGTCACTTGTTTAGAAACTTCTTTCATCATAGGAACCGCTTTCAGATGCTCACAAGATTCATTCGTACAGCCTTTAGCCATACATTCTTCTTTCGTCATTGAAGTACAAGCACCAGTTGTAATACAACAACTCACTTTGTCAGTCATAGTATCACTTCCATTCCCTAAAATTGGCGCCATCACTAAACCTATCAAACAAGTTAATTTTATTAAAATATTCATCGAAGGTCCAGACGTATCCTTGAAAGGATCTCCAACGGTATCTCCAGTTACGGCTGCCTTGTGGGCATCAGAACCTTTATAAGTCATCTCACCGTTAATCATTACCCCTGCTTCAAAAGATTTTTTGGCATTATCCCAAGCGCCACCAGCATTGTTTTGAAAAACAGCCCAAAGCACACCTGAAACAGTAACTCCAGCCATATATCCTCCAAGCATCTCTGCTATTAATTGATTGTTATCTCCATAAACCAGTTTACCAAGAAGCACAATAGCTATAGGAAAACCAATCGTCAAGACTCCAGGTAGCATCATTTCGCGTAAAGCGGCTTTAGTGGAAATATCTACACATTTTGCATATTCAGGCTTACCAGTACCTTCCATAATTCCAGGAATCTCCTTGAACTGGCGGCGTACTTCATACACCATATCCATCGCAGCTTTACCAACAGAGTTCATCGCTAATGCGGAAAAAACAACAGGAATCATTCCCCCTACGAATAACATCGCTAGAACAGGCGCTTTAAAAATATTAATCCCGTCAATTCCAGTAAACGTGACATAAGCCGCAAACAATGCCAGCGAAGTTAATGCTGCCGAAGCGATTGCAAATCCTTTTCCAGTTGCTGCTGTTGTATTCCCTACAGAGTCCAAAATATCAGTACGTGTACGTACTTCTTTTGGCAATTCACTCATTTCGGCAATTCCACCTGCGTTGTCAGATATCGGTCCAAAAGCATCAATAGCTAATTGCATCGCTGTAGTAGCCATCATCGCTGAAGCGGCTAATGCCACTCCGTAAAATCCTGCAAGCGCATATGATGTCCAAATTGCCGCAGCAAATAATAAAACAGTAGGAAATGTAGAAATCATTCCTGTAGCTAAACCTGCAATTACATTAGTTCCCGCTCCAGTACTTGATTTTTGAACAATAGCCATAACTGGCTTAGTTCCCAATCCTGTATAATATTCGGTTACGGAAGAAATAACGGCTCCCACTACCAGTCCAACTATTGTAGCATAGAAAACTCTCATAGACGAAATGTCTTGCATTCCTTCACCAAAGAATTCCATTTTCATATTGGCTGGCAACATATATTGTACTAAGAAATAACAAGAGATTGCTGTTAAACCTATGGAAACCCAATTCCCAATGTTTAATGCTTTTTGTACTTGCGCTTCTTTAGCATTTTCATCCGAAATTTTAACTAACATGGTTCCTATAATTGAAAATAGGATTCCAAAACCGGCAATCGCCATTGGCAATAAAATAGGTCCAATACCTCCAAAGGCATCGTCTATACTTCCTCCCATGTCCTTTATAACGTAGTTACCAAGAACCATAGCTGCTAAAACAGTAGCTACGTATGAACCAAATAAATCTGCTCCCATTCCAGCAACATCACCTACATTATCTCCCACGTTATCAGCAATTGTAGCTGGATTACGAGGGTCGTCTTCTGGAATTCCAGCTTCTACTTTCCCTACTAAATCAGCTCCAACATCGGCAGCTTTTGTATAAATCCCACCTCCCACACGAGCAAATAACGCAATAGACTCCGCTCCTAAAGAAAAACCTGCTAATGTTTCTAACACTATGGTCATATCTTCAGTGGAAGTCCATGCTCCATTCATATAAAAATTAAAAAAGAATATAAAAAACCCCGTTAACCCAAGCACTGCTAATCCCGCAACACCTAATCCCATAACTGTTCCACCTCCAAAAGAGACTTTTAAAGCTTGAGGTAAACTAGTACGAGCTGCTTGAGTTGTTCTAACATTTGTTTTAGTCGCAATTTTCATCCCCATATTTCCAGCCAATGCTGAGAAGAATGCACCAAAAATAAATGCAACTACTATTAGTAAGTGCGTCTTTACACCATCTATTTGAGTAATACCAGCTAAAACAATACTCGCTATAACCACGAAAATTGCTAATAACCTATATTCCGCCTTTAAAAATGCTAATGCACCTTCGTAAATATAATCTGAAATCTCCTTCATCTTACCATCTCCAGGGTCTTGCTTTAATACCCAAGATCTTTTAATCCACATGAACAGAAGTCCTACAATTGCCATGACTATTGGCAAATAAATCATAATTGTATTCATAAATTTGGTTTTTTGGTTGTTGGTTAATAATCAATGTAGTACAAAAACGAATGTAAACAAAAAAGCAACACTCTTAACAGAATGTTGCTTTTTTTGTAAAATATAAGGCTATTTATAACTTAATACTAAATAATCCTTCTGGTTTATTCTCAATTTGATTAAAACGATCGGTACATATTTTAATGATGTCATATGCTGCATCAACATCTCCCCATCCACCTACATCAACTTTTTTGTTTTCAAGATCTTTGTATACTTGGAAGAAATGTTCTATCTCTTTCAATAAATGCGGATTCATATCTGACAAATTATTCAATGAATTCCATATTGGATCAGAAACTGGTACACAAATTACTTTTTCATCTGGTCCTTTATCATCTGCCATATGAAAAACTCCAATAGGTTTTACTTCCATAACACATCCAGGAAAAGTTGGCTCATTTACTAAAACCAATACATCTAGTGGATCACCATCTAGCGCAAGAGTTTCAGGAATAAATCCGTAATCAGCTGGATACATCATTGATGAAAACAACATTCTGTCGAAACGCATTCTTTTTATTTCGAAATCGTATTCATATTTATTTCTACTTCCTCTTGGGATTTCGATAAGTACATCGAAAGTTTTTATTTTGTCTGCAGTCATTTTATTTTTTTCTTTTCTATAATTATAGGAACAAAAATAAGCAAACCATCTGTTTTAACAATAAAAAATTGCTCTTATCTACACATTAAATAGCAAAGAAACTAATATTGAATCACAATTGTCTTATTTCTTTTTTTGAGATAACGATACCACTATAAAAAAGTGACGCTACCGAAGTATCAAATCCTTGCGGAACTCTTGTAATACTAGACATTACAGGTTTTTAAAATTTCACATTGAAAATAGAGTATACATCGAAAGATAGTCCATTGCCTATCGCGAGTGATAATTTTGTTACTCTTCCGAAGGAAACCGCAACCTTTTTATTAGACAATTATTATTTGTCTAATAAAAAGATATAATGTGCAGCTATATTAACTCCTACTTTTGAAACAAATTCAACATAAATTAAAAATAAAAACCAAAAGATCCTTTTACAGAAAAGCGCTGTGTATCTGGTGTGTTTAAATAATTTCCTCTCCATGCAAAATCGATACGGAATACTTTGAAGATATTCCCAATACCTGCATTGTATTCCCAATATACGTTTTCAGGAGCCTTGTATTGTAGACCTGAAGCATTAATGGCTCGATTAGCATCTGATATAGTTCCATAAACTCCTTTTACTCCAATGATTTCTCTCCAATTCAGTTTTCGCATAAATGGAATTCTAGAGAAAATACGTCCTCCAAAATTATGATCCCATTGTATTGTTGCATACTCATCTGACACAAACTCGTAGAAATCAAGGTTGCTAAAGGTATTGTCGATAGTAAAATAAGTTTGATTCCCAGGAATAACACTCATCAAACCTAGAGGAATCGTACCAAAGGTTTTACCCATCTCAACAGTCACATTTGATCGTCCTAACGGCCCAATGATGATAGGCTGTTTATAGTATAATTGTAATTTTTCATATTTAAAATCACTATCCAACAGCCCTTTAAATCCATGACTGTAATTCACAAAAAAACGACTAAAAGGACTATCCACATTGTCTCTCTCTACTGCGTACCCAATCGTTTTTCGATTTGGTGTATATTCAATCTGAAAACTTACCTCTGATTGTTTTACAACGCTTTTTGTAGTAGTTTGCCCAGCATCTGTATAGTAATCCAAACTAAATGTTGGCGAAGCAGATTCTAATGTTCGATAAGAAAAACCTGTTTGAAAGGTTAGATTTTTAACTGGTTCGATTTCGACAGCAACATTACTCAGATTTATGTTGGTCAATTTCCCATTACTCCCTGATGAAAATAAAGAAGAAGAGGCAAAGCTTCGACCTAAAACATCATTTGTAGTGGTTAAACTAGCGCCTATTTGTTCTACATCCCGCCTATTTCCAGCTGATAGAATAACTCTACTTTTCTTGTCAACCATCCACTTTCCAGACAGGCCGTACTTGAATTTATTATCTTTAAAACCGTAAGCTGTATACCCTTGCAATCTCCAAGTATCATTTGTACCAAAATAAGTTCGTCCTCCCGCTCTTAATCGAACTCCTTCTACTTCATTGTAACCAAAAGTGGAAAAAATAGGTCCGTAATCAAAATTTCCATAATTAACATACCCACTCGCAAGAACAGTAACTAAACTTGTTATTTGCTTGAACTTCTTAACCGTCTGTAATGTATCAAGCATTCTATAAACGCCCAGTTCATCCTTACTCAAATTCTCATAACGATTTTTACGCCAGTATTGATCTGATTTATTGTAGATCGAATCCTTAGCATAAGCAACTTCTTCCTTGTAAAAAGAAGAAGGCTTTTCTTTATTGAATTCATGATTCCCGTAGAAAGAAGTACGCTTTCCGTAAACTCCTTTTGAGTCTTCCTTTTTATTTACTGCAAAATCCGACATCAAATAATCTCGTGTTAACAGAAAAACAGAATCATTTACAACATCAAATTCTTGCTCTAAATAAATATCCTTAACCCAGTTAATATTGGCACTTTTAGTAACTGCCATATTAATTTTCTTAATAGCAAAAGTGGTGTCATTCACCCAAAAATCACCTTTAAATGTCAATTCATTCTTACGTCTTGGGTAGAATACAATGTTATAGCACCATTTGTTATTAATATATGCGCTATCTCTCAAGACATAATTGTAAACATCAATTCCAGTTGTAGAAATAGGACTTGTAAAACTTTTATCAAAAAAAGTAAGGTGATTATCATAAACATTATAATCTGAATATAAATCTTTCACAAAAGACAGCAACTGTTGATTCCCTTTAAAACCAGAGCTTTTGTTTGCTTTTACTTTTTCTTTTACTTTCTTCAGCTTATTATCTCCATAAATATCCGACAAGGTTTCGTTTATGAAAATAGGCAAATACGTTTTTCCTGTTACTCTGGAAGTATCGACGTGATCAAAAATAAATTCCATTCCTCTGAATAGCTTATTTTTCATAAAAGCACTGTCAATTGTGTTCATGTCAAACTCAATCTTCTCATACCTTTCCATTTGGTATTGGTCAAAAAGATACAGTCCGTTTTTACGTTTTCTCTCCCATATTTTTCTAAGAATATCCAGCGCAGGATTATCCTTTTTTGATGTTTTACCGGTAAAAATAACCACTTCATTTAAGCTTTCGGCTTCTTTCAACAAGACCTTAAAATTATAGCTAATCGCTTTCTCCAAAGTTATCTCCCGATCAGAAAACCCAACAGAAGTAACCACCAAAGTCGTATACGTTTTAGCCGATTCAATATAAAAGCGACCATCTTCATTAGCCACGGTACCCTCACTAGATTCTTTGAACGCTATATTTGCAAAAGGAACTGGCTGATCTGATTGATCCACGATAATACCGCTAACTTTTGTTTGAGCAAAAACAGCGCTAGTTATCATCAATAAAAGTAAGACAGTAAATAAAAAATTCTTTTTCATAATTCTAATTAAAACAAAAAACTTCATCAAACGAACGAATGATGAAGCTTTCATAACATGTTTAGTATATATTATTTATACATTACTTTTTTAACTGCTTTAATAACGTCATCCGCATTTGGTAACCATTCTTTCAACAAGACTGGAGAATAAGGCGCTGGCGTATCAGCAGTAGTAATTCTTTGTATTGGTGCATCAAGAAAGTCAAAAGCACGTTCTTGTACAATATAAGTAATTTCAGAAGCAACACTTGCAAAAGGCCAAGCCTCTTCAAGAACCACTAGTCTATTTGTTTTTTTAACTGATTTTAATATAGTGTCATAATCCATAGGACGCACTGTTCTCAAATCGACAATTTCACAAGAAATCCCCTCTTTAGCTAATTCTTCAGCAGCGATATGAGCCTCTTTGATAATTTTACCAAAAGAAACGATAGTAACATCTGTTCCTTCACGTTTGATATCAGCAACTCCTATTGGAATAGTATATTCACCATCTGGAACTTCTCCTTTATCACCATACATTTGCTCTGATTCCATGAAAATCACAGGATCATTATCACGAATAGCTGATTTTAAAAGCCCTTTAGCATCATAAACCGTAGATGGAACTACCACTTTAAGACCAGGTGTATTAGCAAACCAGTTTTCTAATGCTTGTGAGTGAGTCGCTCCTAATTGTCCTGCCGAAGCTGTTGGGCCACGAAAAACAATAGGCACGTTAAACTGACCACCCGTCATCTGACGCATTTTGGCTGCGTTATTTATAATTTGATCAATACCAACAAGACAGAAATTAAAAGTCATGTATTCTACAATCGGTCTACAACCATTCATTGCTGAACCAACTGCAATCCCAGTAAAACCAAGCTCTGCAATAGGAGTGTCAATAACTCTTTTTTCTCCAAATTCGGCAAGCATACCTTTAGATGCTTTATAAGCACCATTATATTCAGCAACCTCTTCACCCATTAAGTAAATGGAGTCATCATGACGCATTTCTTCACTCATCGCTTCGCAAATGGCCTCTCTAAATTGTATCGTTCTCATATTTATATTGTATATGTCTAATTTTCGAAAGCAAAAATAAATATTTTAAATCACTTTTTTGCATAAATCACTCTAAAATAATCAGTAGCTGTTTCCGGCTATGCACTATATCTTCCTGTCGCTAAAGGAGCCACACGAAGGATGTCGCTACTATCCGGGCTACGAAAACGTAATAGTTTAACAAAAAAAACTATGCACGCATAGTATATTATTCGAATTATTATCCTAATTTTGTAAAAGACTATTAGAAAAATAAAAAACAATCCTATGAAAATATTAGTTTGCATCAGTCACGTTCCTGATACTACTTCAAAAATTAATTTTACCAATGGTGATTCTGAATTCGATACCAATGGGGTACAATATGTAATTAATCCAAATGACGAATTCGGATTAACACGAGCAATATGGTTTCAAGAACAACAAGGAGCAACAGTTACTGTTGTAAATGTTGGGGGACCAGAAACAGAACCTACTTTAAGGAAGGCATTAGCCATTGGAGCAAACGAAGCTATTCGTGTAAACGCTACTCCTACTGATGGATTCTTTGTAGCAAAACAACTTGCTGACGTTATAAAAAATGGTGATTATGACCTTGTTATAGCAGGAAAAGAATCATTAGACTATAATGGAGGAATGGTTCCTGGCATGATTGCAGGTATCCTAAGTTATAATTTCATTAATTCTTGTACTGGACTTACCATTGAAGGAACAGCCGTAACAGCGATGCGTGAAATTGATGGTGGAAAAGAAACTGATTCTACTTCTCTTCCATTAATTATTGGAGGACAAAAAGGTCTAGTTGAAGAAAAAGATTTACGTATTCCAAACATGAGAGGAATCATGACTGCCAGAAGTAAAGCATTAACAATAGTTGAACCTATTGATGCTCCAGTAAATACTAAAGCAGTAAAATTTGAAAAACCAGCGCCTAGATCAGCTGTGAAATTAATTTCTCCAGACAATCTAGATGAATTAATCGACTTATTACACAACGAAGCTAAAGTAATATAATTTTAAATTATGAGTTTTAAATTGTGAATTGACATTCTCAAGAACATTTAAAATTTATAATTCAACATTTAAACAAAAAAATTATGTCAATATTAATATATGCAGAATCTGCGGAAGGAAAATTCAAAAAAGTAGCTTTTGAATTAGCTTCTTATGCAAAAAAAGTAGCCGAATCTCTAGGTACAACTGTAACAGCAGTAACAGTTAACGCTGGTGATGTATCAGAATTATCAAAATACGGAGTAGACAAAGTACTAAAAGTAAACAATGATAAACTAGCAAGTTTTACTGCTAAAGCATACGCTGATGTTATCAAACAAGCAGCACAAAAAGAAAGCGCTAAAGTAATTTTACTTTCATCAACAACTGACAGTATCTATCTTTCATCACTTGTTGCTGTAGCTCTAGAAGCTGGCTTTGCTTCAAATGTTGTGGGATTACCATTAAGTACTTCTCCTTTTCAAGTAAAAAGAAATGCATTTTCAAACAAAGCATTCAATATAACAGAAATAAGCACTGACGTAAAAGTTCTTGGTCTTGCCAAAAACTCTTATGGTATTTCTGAAAACCCATCTACACTAACTGAAGAAGATTTCAATCCAACTATTGGAGAAAATGATTTTGGAGTAAAAGTAGAATCAGTAGAAAAAGTATCTGGAAAGGTATCAATCGCTGATGCTGATATCGTAGTTTCTGCAGGTCGTGGATTAAAAGGACCTGAAAACTGGGGAATGATTGAAGAATTAGCAACTGTACTTGGTGCCGCAACTGCTTGCTCTAAACCCGTTTCAGACTTAGGTTGGAGACCTCACGGAGAGCACGTTGGTCAAACTGGAAAACCAGTAGCAACTAACTTATATATTGCAATAGGAATCTCTGGAGCAATCCAACATATTGCAGGAATAAGTTCTTCAAAAATAAAAGTAGTTATCAATAGCGACCCCGAAGCACCATTTTTCAAAGTGGCTGACTACGGAATCGTTGGTGATGCATTTGATGTTGTCCCTAGACTGATCGAGAAATTTAAAACATTTAAGGCACAATAGTCATAATGTAATATTCTTCAAGAAATATAGCTGCCTGAAAACAAGATAATCGTACCTTTGTTTACAGGCAGTTTTTTTGTCTGTCATTTTTTTATTAAAATTGCACCCAAATTTAATAACGAAAATTAAATCTTTAAATTAGGTACTCTGTACTTTTCATTTCAGTAAATATGAGCTTAGTTAAATTATCAATAAAAGGAATTTCATACAGCCAAACACAGAATGGAGCCTATGCTCTGATTTTGAATGAAGTTGATGGCGAAAGAAAACTACCCATTGTTATAGGCGCTTTTGAAGCACAATCTATAGCGATCGCCTTAGAAAAAGAAATTAAGCCACCACGTCCGCTGACACATGATTTATTTAAAAATTTTGCAGAACGGTTTGACATCACGGTGAAACAGGTTATCATTCATAAGCTTGTTGACGGTGTATTCTATTCCAGCATTATTTGTGAAAGAGATAAAATTGAGGAAATAATAGATGCACGTACCTCTGATGCGATTGCATTAGCATTGCGATTTAATGCTCCTATCTTTACTTATAAAAATATTTTAGATAAAGCCGGTATTTATCTGAAAGCGAATTCACAAGAAACAGATAAAGACTCACAAGAAATAGATGATATTCTTTCAAACCCAGAAACTTTTGGTAATGAGGAAGAAAGTAATCAAACTGGCCGAATTTACATTAAACATAGCCTTCAAGAATTAAGTGAGTTACTTGAGCAGGCTGTAAGCCATGAGGATTATGAAAAAGCGGCTAAAATAAGAGACGAAATTTCAAAAAGAGAGTCATAGCTGCACAATTTTTAATTTGGTTATTTTTCAATTCTATACTAGATTATCATATTACCAAACAAACATTTCAATGAAGCAATATTTAGACTTAGTGCAACACGTTATGGACAACGGTTGTCAAAAAGGGGACAGAACGGGAACAGGAACAAAAAGTGTATTTGGTTACCAAATGCGTTTTGATCTGGCAGAAGGTTTCCCAATGGTAACCACTAAGAAATTACACTTCAAATCGATTGTTTATGAATTGCTTTGGTTTTTAAAAGGAGATACAAATATTAAATATCTCCAAGAAAACGGAGTCAAAATCTGGGATGCTTGGGCTGATGCCAATGGCGATTTAGGACCTGTTTATGGTCATCAATGGCGCAATTGGAACAGTCAAGAAATTGACCAAATATCAGATTTAATCACTGAATTAAAAACAAATCCTAACAGTCGCAGAATGCTTGTTTCCGCTTGGAATCCCTCAGTACTTCCTGATACTACAAAATCATTTGAGGAAAATGTAGCCAACAATAAAGCAGCACTACCACCTTGTCACGCCTTCTTTCAATTTTATGTAGCCGATGGTAAGTTATCCTGCCAGTTATACCAACGCAGTGCGGACATCTTTTTAGGAGTTCCTTTTAATATTGCATCTTATGCCCTACTTACTATGATGATAGCACAAGTATGCGATCTTGAGGCAGGTGAATTTATCCATACTTTTGGAGATGCACACATTTACAACAACCACATAGAACAATTGCAATTACAATTATCTAGAGAGCCAAAATCATTACCAAAAATGATCTTGAATCCATCTATAAAAGACATATTCAAATTTGAATTTGAGGATTTTACCCTCGAAGGGTACGAACCACACCCCCTTATTAAAGGAAATGTGGCCGTATAAAGATTGAAATAAGCTTTAGGAACTAGACTACTAAAACACTATTTTCAGCTCCTGCAAATTCGTTCCATTTAAAAGAATCTGCTTCAGTTTCATTTACAAATGCACCGTCAATTACGTATTTAAATTCGTATTCGGCATCCTTATCTACGCTAAAAACACCTTTGAAAGTTCCGTTTTTTAACTTACTAAGAACCCCTTCTTTAGGATTCCAGTTGTTAAAATCTCCAATAACCGCAACTTCATCGGCATCTTTTGCATCTACAGAAAATGTAACTTTACAAACTGGTTTTGTTTTTACAAATTGTTTTTTAATCGACATAACACTTTCATTTTTAATATTATAGAACAAAGAAAACAAAATTTGTTGAGTTTAAACTATACCCATAGCAGATTTAGTAGTAAAAGCTAAACCGTGTTAATTTTTTCCTAATTTCTCAATTATCACAACCTTAAATTTACTAAAATAAAAAAGAAAGCGTTTTCTCAATAAATATTAGATACTCTGAATGTCGACTTTCCAAATTAAATTTTATCTTTATAAACAAAAATTTAACTTATGGAAAGAGATCAACATGAACTCTATGAATATGCCCGAAAAAGATTAAAGCAAAAAAAGGGATTATATTTTCATTTTGTCCTTCTGTTTTTAGCTAGTTTATTTTTATTTGTATCGACCAAACTTTTTAAATTTGGATTAGATTCAAATTGGTACATCTACATAATTACAGCTTGGTTTTTTATTTTCCTTTTACATTTCATTAAAGTTTTCATAACTGATCGTTTTATGAATAAAAACTGGGAAAGAGATCAAATTGACAGACTAGTTGCTTTACAGCAAAACAAAATAGCTGAATTACAATCACAAATAACTGAAGACACTTCAATATAAGCACGAGAAACATGATTATAATGATTGCGGCAGCATCACAAAACAATGCACTTGGAAAAAATAACGAACTTGTTTGGCATCTACCTAACGATTTCAAAAGATTTAAAAGCCTCACCTCAGGACACCATATCATTATGGGAAGAAAAACATTCGAAAGCTTCCCTAAACCCCTACCTAACAGGACGCATATTGTGATAAGCCGTCAAGAGAATTACAAGCCGGAAGGCTGTATTGTAGTTAGCAGTATGGAGGAAGCGATAGAAACATGCCCATCAGATGACGCAGTATATATTATCGGCGGAGGGGAGATTTATAATTTAGGAATTCCTTTTTCAGACAAAATTGAACTTACACGCGTTCACCACACCTTTGAAGCTGATGCTTTTTTTCCTGAAATTGATTATAAGGATTGGGAAATGATAAATTCTGAATTCCAACCAAAGGATGATAAACATCTCTTTGACTTTACCTACGAAACTTACCTTAGAAAATAAAAAAACACCCTGGTAAACCGGGGTGTTTTCTTTTAAAACAATGATTGGAAAAATGCTCTACTCTTGAAACAGTATTTGATAGCTCAATCCAAAAATAACAAATGTCAGTAAAACTCCAGAAATGAAGATTATAACATTTGATGTTTTTTGAGAATACATCTCAAAAAAGCCTTTAATACCAAATACCACGAAGGTACTAAAGACGAAAAAAATTAAAATTTCCAAAAACAAATTTAATCCTAAGAACGTGTGCTGCGCAATGAATATACTATTGTTTAGAACAACAGTACCATCAAAAATGCCTACAAGAACAAGTGATAAAACTAGCGCAAAAAGCAACCACTTGGCTTGGATCATTAATTCCTGTTTAATCATTGAAAAATCATTATAATTTTATCCTGTAAATTTCGTTATAAAAACAAAAGCTCACAATACCCACTTTTAGTGATATTTCAATCAAGACAAAACATAGTAACGTCCAACCATTTCCATGGCTATCGAACCAAAAATGAGTTTCATTTTTTTTGCTACTATTTTGAAATCTAGATTACGGTTCAGGTTAGATTGTATTATATTTGTGAAAATTTAAAAAATGTCAAAAAACATAACTCCCTATAAAAATTCCGATTTAGGAAAGAAAGAACAAGTTGCAAAAATGTTTGATACCATTTCTGGCAATTACGATAACTTGAATCGTGTCATCTCTTTTGGGATAGACGTAAAGTGGCGTAAAAAAGTCTTAGAAATTGTTGCGAAATCAAATCCAGAAACAATTTTGGATATCGCAACAGGTACCGGGGACTTAGCTATTTTGATGGCACAGACTAATGCTAAAAAAATTATTGGATTAGACATATCTTCAGGAATGCTTGAAGTAGGGGTGAAGAAAATTGCCGACAAGAAACTATCCAATACTATAGAAATGGTACTCGGGGATTCTGAAAACATGCCGTTTGACGATAATTATTTTGATGCAATAACAGTTGCTTTCGGTGTAAGAAACTTCGAAACACTTGAAAAAGGATTAAAAGAAATACTACGCGTCTTAAAACCGAATGGTGTTTTTGTTATTCTTGAGACTTCTGTTCCAGATAAAACTCCATACAAACAAGGATATAATTTTTACAGTAAAAACATACTGCCCATCATTGGTAAACTATTTTCAAAAGACGATGTAGCTTATGAATATTTGTCAGAATCAGCAGCAGCATTTCCTTATGGAGAAGTTTTAAACAATATATTGAGGAAAATTGGGTTTATAGATGTGATTGCTCTACCGCAAACTTTTGGGGTAGCCACCATTTATTCGGCATCTAAAAACTAATACTGAGATATATTTAGCCCAAACATGAAAAAAATTGCTGTCTTACTTTTACTCGTTTTGTCCTTTAAGGGAAACTCACAGTTTAAAAAAAGCATGTTTGCTAAAGATCCTATAATCAATCTAGAAAATTTTCAAAAAGCCAGAGTCTACTACGGGTATTTTTTAGGATTCAACTCCTTCGATTTCAAATTGGACTACAAAACTGTAGGGCCGGATATCCTAGTTAAAAGGAGTACTGGATTTAATGTGGGAATTGTAGGTGATTTAAAGCTTCAGGAATATATAAACCTAAGATTTGAACCCGGTCTTTACTACACAAAAAGAGATTTGTATTACCCTAATTTCAGCAGAGAAACAGATGCCTTAAGAGAAGTAAACAGCACCTATATTCATTTCCCGCTGCTATTGAAATTCTCCTCTCTAAGAACTGGGAACGTTCGCCCCTATCTTGTAGGAGGTGTTTCTGCTACATTAAATTTATCAAGTAATGCCAAGTCAATCGATGATAATTACGAGCAAAAATTCAGAGTAAAAACCTGGACTACAAATTACGAACTAGGTTTTGGGATTGATCTTTTCTCTGAGTATTTTATATTCTCCCCTTCTATCCGGGGAGTTTTCGGAATTAACGATGAATTGATACGGGATAACGACCCTAATAGTCCTTGGACAGGCAATATTCAGTCTTTAAAAACAAGAGCTATACTGATCAATTTTACCTTTCATTAAAAATATTATCTTCTAAATTCACTCAATATAATTGCTGTTGCAGTTGCTACATTCAAACTTTCTGTTTTTTGGATCTCTCCAAAGCGAGGTATAGACAGCCTGTTTTTTATCAATTGTTCTAGTTCCTTTGAAATACCATTCGCTTCATTCCCCATCACCACAATACCTTCTTGTGGCAAAGTAGTTTTGTAAATATTTACGCCGTCCATAAAGGTCCCATAAACCGGTAAATCAGTAGCAGATATAAAAGAATTTAAATCAACATAATTTACATTGACTCTCGCAATCGAGCCCATCGTCGCTTGAACCACTTTTGGATTATACAAATCTACCGTTTCTTTTGAACACACTATCTCTTTAACACCAAACCAGTCGCACAACCTCAATATCGTCCCCAGATTACCCGGATCACGTATGGAATCTAAAGCAACTATTAAACCCGACTCCGTAATTTCCTTTTCAACTGGAATTTTGAATACCGCCAGGCAGGTATTTGCCGTTGCTAACACACTAATTTTTTTTAAGTCTGTTTCATGTATTAATGACCTCCTTGACGACGTCACTTCTTCAAAATCGTTTTGAGTGGAATACAAATGTTCCAGTTCAAAATTTGAATCCAGCAATTCTTGAATTACTTTTACACCTTCAGCAAAAAATAATTTATTGATGGTTCTATATTTTTTTTGCTGTAAACTCGTTATAAGTTTTATTTGGTTTTTACTAACCATAAAATAATGTACTTTTGAATTAAATTTTTATAACACTTGAAGAATATTTCTACAAAAATAGCAGCATTTATCCTAATAGCAATATTTATTTGCGCCTGTAACGCTGTAAAAAGAGTTCCTGATGGAAAACAACTCCTTACTAAGAATCAAATTTTAGTAAACGGGAAAGCGACAAAGGCAGAAAATGTCTTTAATCAATTGTATCAAAAACCAAATAGCACTTTGTTATTAGGCTATCGTTTACGTCTGAATTTGTACAACTTAGCTAATCTAAACCCTGACTCAACTTATCAGGCTAAATTTACAAATCATCCCGGAAAATACGAAAGAAAATCAAAATGGCTATCGGCAAAACAAGTGGATAAACTAGGAAAATCTTTTTACTATCATGGCATTCATGACTTCCTTAAAAAAACTGGAGAACCTCCTGTTATCATAGACACTAGCAAAACTGAAAAATCACTTCTACGACTAAATTATTATTATTTCAATAATGGTTTTTTCAATGTAAACTCAGATTACAAAATAGACACAGTTGGTCCTAAAAAAGCAAAAATAGAATATAAAATCAGCACAGGAAATCCTTATTATCTAGATACTATACAAACAACTATTGCTACTCCAGTACTAGATTCCCTATATGAAACAATAAAATCCAACTCCATCGTTAAATCAGGCACTCAATACAAGACCATTGATTTTGAAGATGAAAAAAACCGTATTACTACCCATTTTAGAAATAATGGAGTGTATTACTTTCAGCCTACCTATGTGAATTTTGATATTGATACTATTCAAAAAGCCGATAAGGCTAATGTAAATGTAATCATAAATGACTACTCCTATCAGGATAAAGATTCTACCAGAACAGAACCTTTTAAGATCTACAAGATAAGCGATGTTAATATCTACACAGACTACTCTCCTAATACCGCTAATTTAAAAATTACAGATAGTACGACCTATAAAAATTTCAATATATACAGCCACGAAAAGTTAAAATACAAACCACACGCAATAACTGATGCTATTTTCATCACTAAAGGTGGCCTTTTTGCCGACAATAAAACAGTTCTTACTACGCGTTACTTGAATAATCTTAAAATATTTAATTATCCAAGTGTCCAATATGAAATTGACTCTAGAGACACTACTTATAGTTCGTTGATTGCCAAAATATACCTAACACCAAGAAAAAAATATAGTTTCGGAACCTCTCTGGATATTACCCATTCTAACATTCAGGATATAGGGATCGCATTAAGTATTTCAGAAACGATTCGAAATGTATTTAACGGTGCCGAAACATTGGAGGCTTCAGTACGTGGAAACATTGGTTCATCCACTGATTTAGCTAATCCAAACAATCAATTTTTTAATGTTTCAGAATACGGAGTTGATTTAAAATTAAACGTCCCTAGGATTTTCATGCCTTTCTCTACCGAAAAAATCATTAAAAAAAGCATGATTCCTTCTACCCTTATGGCTATTGGATTTTCAAGACAAACAAACATTGGGTTAGACAAAGAAAATTTTACCGGAGCTTTTACTTATAACTGGACACCAAAGAAGAACAATACGGCTCGCTTCGATCTTTTTAATGTTCAATTTGTTAGAAATCTAAATAAAGAAAACTATTTCAATGTCTATAGTTCATCCTACAGTGCCTTGAATGAAATAGCCCAAACCTACAATAAAGAAGCTTCTTATGTTGAAGACAACGATTTAATTATTGAATCCGGAACCACAGCCTTTGTTAATGATGTATTAAACGATAGAACCGATTTAATCTCAACAGATGATGATTACAAGTCGGTAAAAAGTATTGAAGAAAGAAGAGTGCGGCTAACTGAAAATGATTTCATCCTTGCAACAAGTTTTACTTTTAGCAAGACTACAAAAACAGACTTACAAGACAATACATTCTATCTTTTTAAAACAAAAATTGAATCAGCAGGATCCTTACTAACCCTTGTTTCTAATGCAACCAATATTTCTAAAAACACAAATGGTAATTATGAGCTTTTCAATCTAGAATATTCAGAATATATAAAAACAGAGTTTGACTACATCAAGCACTGGGATTTAAGCAAAGAAAAAGTCTTAGCGGTAAGGTCATTTTTTGGGATAGCAATTCCATTTGGCAATTCAGACAATGTACCATTTTCCCGAAGTTATTTCTCAGGAGGTTCGAATGACAACAGAGCATGGCAAGCCTATAGCTTAGGACCTGGAAGCAGTGGAGCGACCAATGACTACAATGAAGCGAATATGAAAATTGCATTGAGTACTGAATTCAGATTTAAAATTTTAGGAGATCTAAAAGGGGCTCTTTTTGCTGACGCAGGCAACATTTGGAACGTTTACGATAACGTGACTGACGAGGCCTCGATTTTCTCTGGATTTAAAAGTCTAAAAGACATTGCATTGGGAACTGGATTTGGATTAAGATATGATTTAAACTTTTTCGTTATCCGATTTGATTTAGGGTTAAAAACTTATAATCCTGCTAACGCATCTGGTGAAAAATGGTTTAGAGAATACAATTTCGGGAACTCTGTTTTAAATTTTGGAATAAATTACCCCTTCTAATGCTATTTAATTCTTATTTTTGCAGTCTTGAACTAAAAACAAAAAAAACCAACTAAAAAAAATTAAAATGGGACATAACATTAAACCAGGCGTAGCTACAGGAGATCAAGTACAGGAAATTTTCAATTACGCAAAAGAAAAAGGCTTTGCTCTACCTGCAGTAAATGTTACTGGTTCTAACACAATAAACGGAGTTCTTGAGACTGCTGCAAAATTAAACGCACCAGTTATCATTCAATTCTCTAACGGAGGAGCACAGTTTAATGCTGGTAAAGGTCTTTCTAATGCTAATGAAAAAGCAGCTATCGCTGGTGGTATTGCAGGAGCAAAACACATCCATACTTTAGCAGAAGCATACGGAGCGACAGTAATTTTACATACTGACCACTGTGCTAAAAAATTACTACCTTGGATTGATGGATTATTAGATGCTTCAGAAGAACATTTTGCTGCAACTGGTAAACCATTATACAGCTCACACATGATTGATTTGTCTGAAGAACCAATCGAAGAGAACATTGAGATCTGCAAAGGATACTTAGCTAGAATGAGCAAAATGGGAATGACATTAGAAATCGAACTTGGAATTACAGGTGGTGAAGAAGATGGTGTAGACAACTCAGATGTTGACAGCTCTAAATTATACACTCAGCCAGAAGAAGTAGCTTATGCTTACGAAGAATTATCTAAAATAAGCCCAAGATTTACTATTGCTGCTGCCTTTGGAAACGTACATGGAGTTTACAAACCAGGTAACGTAAAATTGACTCCGAAAATTTTGAAAAACTCTCAAGATTTCGTTCAAAAGAAATTCAACACAGGAAACAATCCAGTTGATTTCGTTTTCCACGGTGGATCAGGTTCTACTCTAGAAGAAATCAGAGAAGGAATTAGCTACGGAGTTATTAAAATGAACATCGATACTGACTTACAATTTGCATTTACTGAAGGTATCCGTGATTATATGGTTAAAAATATTGATTATTTAAAAACTCAAATCGGTAACCCAGAAGGTTCTGATGTTCCAAATAAAAAATATTACGACCCAAGAAAATGGTTACGTGAAAGTGAGTTGACTTTCAACGCAAGATTAGAGCAAGCATTTGCCGACTTGAACAACGTGAACACACTATAAAAAGAGTATTCAGTTTTCAGTTTTTTAGTGTACAGTACTAATAACTGAATACTAAAACTGAAACAAAACTCTGAATATTTGATTACTGAACGCTGAATACTACAAAAATGGCTTGGTTTAAAAGAAAAGAAAAAGGAATTACAACTGCGACTGAAGACAAAATGGATGTTCCAAAAGGTCTTTGGTACAAGTCTCCTACCGGAAAAATTATTGATGCCGATGAGTTGGAACGCAATTTATTTGTAAGTCCAGAAGATGGTTTTCATGTTAGAATTGGTAGTAGCACCTATTTTGAAATCTTATTTGACAATAATGAATTTGTTGAATTAGATAAGAACTTAACCTCTAAAGACCCTCTGCACTTTGTTGACACAAAGAAATATGCAGATCGATTAAAAGATGTTATGGAAAAAACCAAACTTAAAGACGCTGTGCGTACTGGAGTTGGAAAATCTAAAGGTAAAGAACTAGTAATTTGCTGTATGGATTTTGCCTTTATTGGTGGATCAATGGGAGCTGTTGTAGGTGAAAAAATATCAAGAGGGATCAATCACTCTATCAAAAACAAAATTCCATTTGTAATGATATCTAAATCAGGTGGAGCAAGAATGATGGAAGCTGCTTATTCTTTAATGCAATTAGCAAAAACATCTGTAAAACTTGCCCAGCTTGCTGAGGAAAAAATACCTTACATCTCTTTATGTACAGATCCGACGACAGGAGGAACAACTGCATCATATGCCATGTTAGGAGACATCAATATTTCTGAACCAGGCGCATTAATTGGATTCGCAGGGCCTAGAGTCGTAAGAGATACTACTGGTAAAGATTTACCTGAAGGTTTCCAAACTGCTGAATTTCTATTAGAGCATGGTTTCTTAGACTTTATCACGCCAAGAAAAGAATTGAAAGACAAGATCAATTTGTATATCGATTTGATTCAAAATAATGATATTAGATAGTATAACTATTCAAAAATTACTGAAGGCGCAAATTGTATTTGCGCCTTTTTTTATACTTTTATTTTAAATTTTATGCTTACGAAAACTGGAATGCTTCTATTTTTTTCGCAGTTGTTTTTCTAAGCTACAATAACAAATTGCTTTCCAATACATTCTTGTTGAAGTCTTTATCAAAAGGAAACTTATAGCAAACAAAGAGGAAAATACTATTTTATACTATAAGAATACAAACCAATTTTACAGCTATGAATCCATAGAATACGATAAAACAAAGATTACGACATTAAAACTAATTAATAAAAACCATTCTTAAAAGTACTGAATACTGTGCTATTTCCTCCTGACTGCGCATCCAATTAAGTGAACAAACCTTCCTCTTTACACTGCAGAAACTAGCACTAAACCGACTTACATCCCCGTTCTAATTGCTTCAACAGGATCTAATTTCGAAGCTGTTATCGCTGGTAATATTCCTGAAATTAAACCAATTAATCCTGCCAATAAGGTTCCTAAAAGAATATTCCCCATCCCTAAAACGAATTCGAAATCCAACACATTGGTCAGTATCAATGCAATAATCCAGACTAAAAATAATCCGATAACTCCCCCAAGAACAGATAATATAACCGCTTCAAATAAAAATTGGAATAAGATAAAACGATTTTTAGCTCCTAATGATTTTTGAATTCCTATTAAATTCGTTCGTTCTTTTACTGAAACAAACATAATATTAGCAATACCAAATCCTCCTACTAAAAGTGAAAATCCACTAATCATCCATCCTCCAAATTTCATATTTAAAATAATACCATCAATTAAATCAGTAAAACCCGAGAATACATTTACAAAAAAATTATCAATCTCACCCGCTTTTACCCCTCTATAACCCCTTAGCTTTTGTGAAATTTCAGCCTTGTAAGCGTCCATATCAATTCCTTTATTAGGTTTAAAAACAATAACATTTACTAATGACTCATTATTATCGCCATACAACTGTCGAAGGAAGTTAACTGGAATGTAAGCAGAAGTGTCATCACTATCACCAAACATTCCTCCACCCTGTTTCTTCAGTACTCCAATTACTGTAAAACGTTGACCATATACTCTAACGTCTTTTCCTATTGGCTCTATTGAACCAAAAAGTGATTCTGTAATTTCGCTACCTAAAACAATAACCTTAGCTCCTGAATTTGCTTCTGATTCATTATAAAACCTTCCTTTTTCAAACTCTAGCCCTTGAATATCAATAAATTCATACGATACTGGCACCATATTAACATCACTTACCGTGTTTGAATCGTATTTTATCGACTCTCGTTTAGTGAAAATTTGATAACCCAATTGGTCAGTATTAGTCATAGCACCTTTCATGTAAGTATATTCATCATACTTAATGTTAGGAAACTGCTCTCTTTTCCATTTTGGGATATCAGAAGGGCCAAAAGAAAATTTCATTAAATAAATAGTGTTTTTATCTAAACCGCTTAAATCTTTTGTGATTTTTCTATCTAATGAATCTACCGCGGCAAGCACCGCTATAATTGAGAATATCCCTATCGTCACTCCCAACAAAGAAAGTAAAGTTCGCAACATATTACTTCGCAAGGCATTCATCGCAAAAGCAAAACTTTCTTTCAATAATCGGAGATATACTAGCATAAAATCTTTTTTGTGTTATTGTAAAAATCTGAAAATATTATTCAAAAACCAAATAATAAAGGGTACTTCAAGTTGGTATGATTTTTTAAGACAATGTTACAACACTTCATATAAATTTATAATCAAAAAAAAACTATTTTTGCATTTTATAACTATAACTACATAATGAACACAACTAAAACGATTCAATCAGCATTAATTTCAGTATTCTCAAAAGAAGGCTTAGAACCTATAGTTAGAAAACTACATTCTCAAAATGTTGTTTTATATTCTACAGGTGGAACTGAAGACTTTATAAAAAACTTAGGCATCCCTGTGGTACCAGTTGAAGATGTCACTTCTTACCCCTCAATTCTAGGCGGAAGAGTAAAGACATTGCACCCAAAAGTTTTTGGAGGTATCTTAAACCGTCAAGATAATGAAAGTGATGTTCAACAAATGGAGGAGTTTAATATTCCCCAAATCGATTTAGTAATTGTTGATTTGTATCCTTTTGAAAAAACAGTTGCCTCAGGAGCAAGTGAAAGTGATATTATTGAAAAAATAGACATTGGTGGAATTTCTTTGATTCGTGCTGCTGCAAAAAACTTCAAGGATACCGTTATAATAGCTTCAGTAGACGAATACAGTTTGCTTTTGGATTTGATAACTGATAAAAATGGAGCAACAAGTCTTGCTGACAGAAAACTATTGGCAACAAAAGCTTTTCATGTTTCGTCTCATTATGATACCGCTATCTTTAACTATTTCAATACTGATGAAACTATTTTCAAAGCAAGTATTGCAGATGGTCAGATATTAAGATACGGAGAAAACCCTCATCAAAAAGGATTCTTCTTTGGTGATTTTGACGCCATGTTTAACAAATTACACGGAAAAGAACTTTCATACAACAATTTACTAGATGTGGATGCTGCTGTTAATTTAATTGCCGAGTTCAAAACAGACAGTCCTACTTTTGCCATATTAAAACACAATAATGCTTGCGGCTTAGCTACAAGAGAAACAATAAGTGAAGCTTATAATGTTGCTTTAGCTTGCGACCCTACATCAGCCTTTGGAGGTGTACTAATTGCCAATACAAAAATAGATGTTGCTACAGCAACTGAAATAAATAAATTATTTTGTGAAGTAGTAATCGCCCCAGCATATGATGCTAACGCAATTGCAATCTTACAAGAAAAGAAAAACAGAATAATATTAGTTCAAAACGAAGTAGATTTACCTCAAAAACAAGTTAGATCTTGTTTAAACGGACTTTTAATTCAAGAAAGAAATAATATTACCGACAATAAAGACGATCTAAAGACCGTTACTATTACGACTCCAACAGAACAGGAAGTTCTAGATTTAATATTCGCTTCTAAAATTTGTAAAAATACAAAGTCGAACACTATTGTTTTTGCAAAAAACGGAACACTGATTTCATCAGGAACAGGCCAAACTTCAAGAGTTGATGCCTTACTCCAAGCAATTGAAAAAGCAAAAACTTTTGGTTTCGACTTAAAAGGAGCCGTGATGGCGAGCGATGCTTTTTTCCCTTTCCCAGATTGTGTAGAGATTGCAAAAGACGCTGGTATTACAGCTGTTATTCAGCCTGGAGGATCTATAAAAGACCAATTGAGCATTGACTATTGCAATGAGAATAAACTTGCAATGGTATTTACGGGAACACGTCATTTTAAGCATTAATTTGTTTAACTTTGTACGCTCCTAATTTTTAACTTTTTAAACCCCTGAAAAACTTATGGGATTTTTTGATTTCATGACCGAGGATATTGCGATAGACCTTGGTACCGCTAACACTTTAATCATACATAATGATAAAGTCGTAATTGATAGCCCATCAATAGTTGCTCGAGATAGGATCTCCGGTAAAATCATTGCTGTTGGTAAAGAAGCCAACTTGATGCAGGGTAAGACACATGAAAACATTAAAACAATAAGGCCTTTGAAAGATGGTGTAATTGCTGATTTTGATGCTTCAGAAAAAATGATCAGTATGTTTATCAAAAGCATACCTGCGTTGAAAAAAAGAATGTTCACTCCTGCTTTACGAATGGTAGTATGTATTCCTTCTGGAATTACTGAAGTTGAAATGAGAGCGGTGAAAGAATCTTGTGAAAGAGTAAATGGTAAAGAAGTTTATTTAATTCATGAACCTATGGCTGCAGCTATTGGTATCGGTATCGATATTATGCAACCTAAAGGAAACATGATTGTAGATATAGGTGGTGGTACAACTGAAATCGCTGTAATTGCACTTGGTGGAATTGTATGTGACAAATCAGTGAAAATTGCTGGTGACGTTTTCACAAATGACATAGTTTATTATATGCGTACTCAACACAACCTTTTTGTTGGAGAAAGTACTGCAGAAAAAATAAAAATCCAAATTGGAGCCGCTATTGAAGATTTAGAAACTCCTCCAGAAGACATGTCTGTTCAAGGAAGAGATTTACTTACTGGTAAACCAAAACAAGTAGAGGTTTCTTATAGAGAAATCGCTAAAGCGTTAGACAAATCAATTCAAAGAATTGAGGATGCAGTTATGGAAACTTTATCTCAAACTCCTCCGGAATTAGCAGCAGACATCTACAATACAGGTATTTACCTTGCAGGTGGTGGCTCTATGCTACGTGGATTAGACAAAAGAATTTCTCAAAAAACAGATTTACCTGTTTATATTGCAGAAGATCCGTTAAGAGCAGTGGTTCGAGGAACAGGAATGGCACTTAAAAACCTTTCGAAATTTAAAAGTATCTTAATAAAATAAGATATCAAAGAATTCCGCTTAGAAGCAAATCCTGAAACAAAATAATTAGACAATAGAATGCAGCAAATATTTAATTTTATATTCAAAAACAGTAATAGAATACTGTTTTTGCTGTTATTATGCATTTCGTTTTTGCTTACGATACAGGCGCACTCCTACCACAGAAGTAAAATAATCAGCTCCGCTAACTATTTAAGCGGCGGAGTCTATGAAAAGATCAACAATGTGAGTGAGTATTTGAATTTAAAAACTCAAAATGATGCTTTGGCCATTGAAAATGCTAGGCTAAAAAGTATTTTATTTGCAACTACTGACTCTATTTCGATTACAAAATTAGAAAAGACAAAGGAAACACAGCCTTACGACATAGTGGTTTCTAAAGTGATACATAATTCTTATAATGTCCACGAAAACTACCTAACCTTAAATTCTGGCGCACTACAAGGTGTGAAGTCAGATATGGGAGTGATTAATAATTTAGGACTAGTAGGAATCATAGACAATACTTCTCCAAGGTACTCCACAGTTATTAGCATTTTGAATGTAAAATCTCAAATAAATGCTAAAATTAAAAAATCAAATCATTTTGGTTCTTTAATTTGGAATGGAAAAAGCACAGGATTTGTGCAGTTGATAGATGTACCAAGATTAGCTTCGGTTAGACGAGGGGACACTATTGTAACTGGTGGACAATCAGTTATTTTTCCAGAAAACATTAATATTGGTACCGTTGAAAAAATATATATTGATAACAAAACCAATTATTATACTTTAGACATAAAACTTTTTAACGACATGACAAATTTGGGTCACGTATATATTCTAAAAAGTAAATACAGAGACGAACTTAATAATTTAGAAAAAGGAAAGAAAAATGAATAGCACTCTGTTAGTCAATATTTTTCGGTTTATTTTACTATTGGCCGTCCAGATTGTTATTTTTAACAATATGAATTTCTTGGGATTTATAATGCCTCTTCCCTACATGCTGTTTATTATTTTATATCCAGTTAACGGAAACAGAACTGGGCTGCTATTATCCAGTTTTCTGCTGGGTCTCACGATGGATGTGTTTTCTAATTCAGGAGGCGTACACGCTACTGCCTGTCTGACTTTAGCTTACCTCAGACCGTCTATATTTAAATTTTCGTTTGGAATTAGTTATGAATACCAAACCATAAAATTGAATGATGTCCTAACACCGGAACGATTCTCTTTTATATTAATTTCAGTCATAATTCATCATTTCACGTTATTTATATTAGAAGCGTTTCAGGTCAGTTTCTTCTGGGACATCTTAATCCGAACGCTGTTAAGTACTGTGTTTACCATCATTAGCTGTATCATAATAATATACCTAATCAAGCCTAACAAAAGATGAGAAAATTCTTGCTGCCCTCCTTAATTATCATCGCAGCATTATTGCTGCTGATCCGCATATTCTACCTGCAGGTTATTAATGACAGCTTTAAATTAAAATCCGAAAATAATGCTATCAAAATAAAGTATGACTATCCTGAAAGAGGTTATATTTTTGATCGATATGGAAAGCTTTTAGTCTCTAATCAAGCATCTTACGATATCATGGTAATTCCTAGAGAATTAAAAAACATTGATACATTAGAATTTTGCAAATTATTAAAAATTACAAAGGAGGATTACATAAAAACAATAGCTAAAGCTAGAGTGTACAGCCCACGCCTTCCTTCGGTTTTTTTACCGCAATTAAACAAGAGTGAATTTGCTGCATTTCAAGAAAAGATAAGAAAATTTGAGGGCTTTTACTTTCAAAAACGCTCCCTTCGTGATTATGAAGTAGATTTTGGAGCTAATGTTTTTGGTGGCATCACAGAAGTAAACGAAAAAATAATAGCAAATAACCCGTACTACAATAGTGGTGATTTGATAGGCAAACAAGGTGTTGAAGAAAGTTACGAAGAGGTTTTACGAGGTATAAAAGGGGTTAAATATTTTCAAAAAGACAAATACAATAGAGAAATAGGTTCTTACAAAGACGGAAAATATGATACTATTGCAGTACAAGGAGAAGATATAAATCTTACACTTGATGCTGAACTACAAAAGTACGGCGAGCAGTTAATGATTAACAAAAGAGGAGGAATTGTAGCCCTCGAACCACAGACTGGTGAGATTTTGGCGCTTGTCACCGCACCATCTTATGACCCATCGATCTTAGTTGGTAGACAACGCTCTAAAAACTATACATTACTATATTATGACTCGATAGCAAAACCACTTTACGACAGAGGTCTTTTAGCAGAATACCCACCTGGCTCTCCGTTTAAAATACTAACTGGTCTAATAGGATTGCAAGAAGGAGTAATTGATGAACAAACTACTTTCATGTGTCATCATGGTTTTAGTTATGCAAGAGGACGATTTATGAAATGTCACGGTTTTGGCCCGCACCAACTGAATAATGGAATTTACAATTCCTGTAACACCTATTTTGCAAACGTGTACATGAGAACCATTAATAAATATGTAAAACCATCTTATGCTGTTGATGTTTGGAGTAATCATGTAAAAAGCTTTGGACTAGGTGATTTTATGGGTTACGATCTACCAACAGGGAAAAGAGGAAATATTCCAGATTCAAAAACATACAAACGTATTTATCCTAACGGAGGCTGGAGAAGCACAACTATTATATCTAACTCAATAGGACAGGGAGAAGTATTAATGACACCAATACAACTAGCTAATATGATGGCTACGGTTGCTAATGAAGGTTACTATTATACTCCTCACATCATCAAGAAAATTAAAGGAACTGCTATTGACCCTAAATTTAAAGTAAAACATCAGACGACCATTGATAAAAAGTATTTTAAACCTATGATTCAAGGTCTATTTGACGTTTATAACTTAGGTACTGCTAAATCATTACGAGTAGAAGGAATTAACATTGCCGGTAAAACAGGTACGGCAGAAAATTATGCTAAAATAGGCGGTATAAGAGTCAAACTTGAAGACCACTCTATATTTGTTGCATTTGCACCTAAGGACAACCCAAAAATTGCAATTGCAGTATTAGTAGAAAATGGAGGCTATGGAGCAACCATTGCAGGACCGATTGCCAGTTTAATGATTGAACGTTATTTAAGAAAAAAAATAACAAGAACAGATTTAGAAACAAGAATTCTAAAGACGAGCTTAAGAGATCGCTATGCAAAATTAGGCGGAATGAACGAAGCTAGCGCGATTGAAACGACGCCTAAAGATTCTACCTTAGATAAAAATGTTGTAAACACAGTTACACCGATAGACTCTACTAAACAAAATTAAAAAGAGATTCATTTCAAATGAAAAATCAGAGCATAAAGAAAAATCTTGACTGGACATGTATATTAATTTATAGTGCACTTGTGATTATGGGTTGGTTAAACATCTACTCCTCTTCCTTGTCCTCTATAGAAGACACATACCAGAAACAACTTATATTCATTGTATTGACCATTCCTTTAATTTTCATACTACTTGCAATTGACGGTAAGTTTTATGAAAAATACGCGAGTATTATCTTTGGTGTCTCATTATTATCATTAGCAGGTCTATTTTTATTTGGAAAAACCATCGCAGGACAACGATGCTGGTATGCGATAGGAAGCTTCACATTGCAACCTTCTGAATTTGCAAAAGCAGCGACCTCATTAGCTTTAGCAAAATTCTTAAGCGATTCACAAATTAATTTAAAGGAAGTAAACCGTCAAATACAAGCGCTTGCGATTGTGTTTTTACCCGTTCTCCTTATATTACCGCAGCCAGACCCTGGTAGTGCACTTATCTATAGCATCTTTATCATTGTTCTATATCGCGAAGGGTTACCTTCATGGTACGTATGGACTGGGTTTATTACCATCCTTTTATTCGTGTTAACTTTAGTTTTACAGCCACAATATGTAATATTATTGGCATTAGCGGTAATCTTAATTGTCTATTTTAAATCGAGATTAGGAGACCGAAATATTGTTTTAAGCAGTATTCTTTTTGTTTTAATTTCTGGTTTTGTATTGTCTGTTAATTACGTTTTTCAAAATGTATTTAAACAACACCATAGGGATCGTTTTAATATCTTATTAGGTAAAACTGTAGACTTAAAAGGAATTGGATACAATACCAATCAATCGGAGATTGCTATTGGTTCTGGAGGATGGTTAGGAAGAGGCTTCCTTGAAGGAACTCAGACCAAAGGAGGATTTGTCCCAGAACAACATACGGATTATATCTTTACGACCGTTGGTGAAGAATGGGGTTTTGTGGGATCTTTTGTAGTAATCGCTCTTTTTGTAAGCTTATTTCTTAGAGTTATCTATTTGGCCGAAAGACAAAAAACAAAATTTAGTAGGGTTTACGGCTATTGCGTAGCGGGTATTTTATTCACTCACTTCTTTGTCAATATCGCAATGGTTGTTGGTATTTTCCCTACAATTGGAGTTCCGTTACCTTTCTTTTCTTATGGAGGTTCCGGACTTTGGGGATTCACAATATTACTGTTTATATTCCTTAAAATGGATGCCAATAAAGTAAACGAATGGTAGCCTCAACTACTAAAACTTATAACTTAATTAAAAATCCAAGCACTATAATCGCAACTTTTCTCTAGGCTGTTTTCTAATTTGTCATCTAGTTTCAGGAAGAAATCGATTCCGGTTAGTTGTTCAATTTTATCTACAGAAACCACAAATTATATAGTGGCTTTTCTGTTCGCTCATTAGGAACTAAGAAAGCAATCATTTTATAATTACCATTAGACTTATTTAATACTATTTTATAAGAAGAATCAGGCACAACCACTTTCTCTTTGCCTATAGTTTTAGAGAAATTCTTGAAAACACACCCAGTCACAACATAAACACCATCATATCTAACCGCCCAATAACGAACTTTCTGTTCTAATCGGTTCCAAAACCCACCATTAAACTCATGGTTTTGAGGAGAAATATTAGAATTGTAAAAGGTGTCATTGTACGTATCTTTATCAGACTGCATATCTCCTGCGGGACAAAGATGGCCTTTGTCATATCCTGAATTTTTATAATTCCTCCAGTCAGCAGAAGTACTTTTACCTTTATGATCTTCAATAAAGTACGGTCTTTTAAAATCACTATTGGCAACATACTCTTTCTTTAATTCATACGCCAACCATTCTGCCTGTTCTGCCATCTCATTATAGGATAGACTAGTACTTATGTCGCACGATTTCATTTGACGTGGTTGCTGGTAAATAGTCGAATACAAGATTAGATTCCGCTACCATTTCTTTTATTGTCAAAGTATCAGCGATCTTATCCTTAGTAACGACCCTTGCATTTTCAAAATCTTTTTTACAAGACGATAAAAGAGTCAAACTTACTATTGAAAACATGACCACCTTCGAATACTTCATTTACAATAATTTTAATTATTACTCCTTAACATCCAAGGCGTCACGTAAGGCATTCCCCATCATCATAAATGCTAGTGTTAACAACATAATCGCGACTCCAGGCACCATCGCTAAATAGGGTTTCCCCAAAATAATATAGCTATAATGGTCTTTTATGATACTCCCCCAACTAGGAATTGGTGGTTGCGCACCTAACCCCAAAAAACTTAGACCACTCTCCACTAAAATTGCTGAAGCAAAATTAGCCGCAGAAATTACAATCACTGGCGCCATAATATTGGGCAATATATGATTAAATATAATTCGGAAATCTCCAAAACCTAAAGCTCTAGCCGCAGTAACATATTGCATTTCTTTAACACTTATCACCTGACCACGTACAACACGCGCCACTTCAACCCACATCGTTAATCCAACCGCCACAAAAACCTGCCAAAATCCTTTTCCCAATGCTAACGTAATCGCAATTACTAAAAGAAGTGTAGGTATTGACCAGATAATATTGACCAACCACATAATTAATGCATCTACTTTTCCGCCAAAATAACCTCCTATTGCTCCAAAAAAGATACCAACAATTAAAGAAATTAAGACAGCTACAATACCAATTGAAATTGAAACTCTCGAACCTATTAACATTCTACTAAGCAAGTCGCGACCATATTTATCAGTACCGAGATAAAAAGTTCTTTTCTTAATAAAATTCTGTTCAACAGACTCAATTGCACTTTGTCCCGCGAATGAACTTAGATCAATCTCTTTAACCATTTTTAAAGATGGCTCATCGTTATACTCCACATATACAATAGTATTCCCAACTACCTTATAACTTTCAATAGCAACTTCAGTCACACTATTGGGAAAGCCCAAGAAATAATTTTCTACAGTAGTCTTTGGTTTCACATCTAACGGAATAGACAACAAAGTCACATTAAAACCTGGCGGTTTAGAATGAATTGACAAATGCATCTGGTTTGCGTTTTCTGAATTATCAGGTGCCAAAACATAAGCAAAAATGGAAACGAAAAGTAAGATTACGATAAACGTAAAACTAAAAACGCCCCAAAAATTCTTTTTGAATTTATGGAGCGCAATTGCAGTTAATGATTGTGTTGTATTATTCATTTAAAGAGGGCTACACTTATGACTTAGCTAGTTTTTCTTTTTTAATTTTTGAGGGAATTGTCTTTTTTAAAATCACTTTGTTTTGCAAATCATCTAAAACATTTAATGCCTCTTCAACATAAATATCTTTAGACAGACTTTCATGCCACCTCTCTCTTTTCTCTCTTAAAATACTATCCTTACTAGTCTCAGCAACTTCATATGGCAAAGAAGAAAATTGTAATGAATTTTTATACTGCGAAATAGGCTTGTATTTTTTAGCTTTTTCTTCAATTGCATTTTGCGCAATTTTAAACTTCTCCATGTTTAAGCTGTACGTATTTTCGTTACTACGACTATCGATCCATTTAGCATTATCCTCGATTAATTTAAATTGCTCATTATGGGCAATTCTTTCTTTACTATTTAAAATAGCTTTGTTGAAATTAGCTGTTTTATCCCACACTGTGTATGGAGCTGCATCGATCTTATCCCAAGGCATAGCGTGCTCAACATCTCTTTCTCCCATTTTTAAATAAGCATATCTATCCGGCATCACAATGTCGCTACTCACTCCTTCTAATTGAGTTGAACCACCGTTTATTCTATAAAATTTTTGAGTTGTTGTTTTCAATGCCCCCAAATCACCAACTTCACTATTTCGCACAAATTGATTTAAATCGATAACATTTTGTACCGTTCCTTTACCATAAGTTTGTTTACTACCAATGATAACTCCCCTTTTATAATCCTGAATCGCGGCAGCTAAAATTTCTGAAGCTGAAGCAGAGAAACTGTTAACCATAATTACTAAGGGGCCATCCCACTCAATCTTTTTATCACGATCAAATAACACTTCTTTCTTTCTTCCTGCTGATTTAATTTGAACAATAGGACCTTGCTCGATGAACAATCCTGCGATATCCACAACAGTAGACAACGAACCACCCCCATCATCACGAACATCTAATACTATACCATCTACTTGGGCAGCTTTCAATCTCTCTACTTCGAGAGCAATGTCTTTTCCAGCATCTCTACCATCTTTGTTTTCAAAATCAATATAGAATTTAGGCAAATAAATAACCCCATATTTCAAACCATTTTTCGTAACCACACTAGACTTAGCATAGGTTTCTTCAATCTCAACGACATCTCTAATTATAGATATAATTTTAACTGTACCATCAACTTTTTTCACAGTAAGACGAACTTCAGTTCCCTTAGGTCCCTTTATTTTTTTAACAACGTCATCAAGTCGCATTCCTACAACATCAACTGCCATTGCAGTTCCTTGAGCTACTTTCATTACTAAGTCTCCTGCTTCAAGTTCTTTTCCTCTCCAAGCCGGACCACCTGAAATCAATTCAGAAATCTCAGTAAAATCATTTTTCTTTTGAAGACGTGCTCCAATCCCTTCTAATTTTCCACTGATACTTACATCAAAACGTTCTTTTTCTTCTGGCGCAAAATAATTTGTATGTGGATCAAAACCTGCTGTGATGGAGTTAATATAAACTGAAAACCAATCATCTCTATCTAAATCATTCATGAAACCAAAGTATTCATCTAATGATTTTTTAGCACTTTCACGCGTTTCTTTTTCTAATTCAGCATACGTTTTAACCTTACCATTATCCTCTGCATCATCAGTCTTTAATTTAACTACCTTCTCATCCGTTACATCATCCGCTTCTTTAGAAGCATCTACTGCATTAATACCTTTACTCTTGTTTTCTTGAACTCTCAAACGCTCTGTTAAAGAAGATAGCGTAGACAATTTGATTTGCTTTCTCCATCTTTCAGTAAGTTCGGCAGTATTTTTCGCATAAGCTGCTTTGTCATAATCCGTATCAAAACTCTCATCAATAGAATAGTCAAAAGGCACATCCATAATTCCTATATAGATACTTTTACTTTCTTCCATTCTTTTCATCAAACGATCATAGGTCAGATTGAAAAAAGTCAAATCTTTATTAATCAATTCATCATCCAGCTGCGTTTCGTATTTTGAAAACTCATCAATATCAGATTGTAGGAAAAATCGTTTTGAAGGATCCAACGCCTGAACATAGTCTTTGTAGACACCTTTTGAGAAAGCATCATCTATAGTTGCTGGACTATAATGTCCTTTTTCAAGAACAAAAGTTAACAATTCTAATAATAGTTTATCTTTATCAGGATTTGAATCAACCCCTGATTTTAAATTAAATGCAAATAATGTTGCTGAAATAAGAACAATTGCAATTAATATCTTATAATTTCTTTTCATAAAGCTAAGAATAATATTCATCCAAATTTTTAAACTAATGTACGGTAAAAACTATGCCACCACCTGCAAGTGCTCCATAAATTTTTGTTAAAGATATAAAATTGTTTTTTTGTTTTGCTTTAATCCGCCAAGTTAATAAATTTTGTTTCCTTTGTTTCGACTATATAAATCTGCCTAATCCATTTTGCTTTCAAACTATGAATTACAGCATAATAAACATAAAAACATGGATACAAAAAGACCTTTAATCTTAATAACGAACGACGATGGTGTATCGGCTCCTGGACTGCGAGCATTAATTGCTGTTATGGCAGAACTAGGGGACGTTTTAGTTGTCGCGCCAGACAAGCCCCAAAGCGGTATGGGCCATGCAATAACTACAAATAGCACCTTGTTTTTAGATAAAATTTCGAAAGAAAATGATGCTATTCAAGAATACAGCTGTTCTGGAACACCAGTAGATTGCGTAAAATTAGCGGTAAATGAAATCTTGAAAAGAAAACCAGATTTATGTGTCTCTGGAGTAAATCATGGTTCTAATTCTTCCATAAACGTTATTTATTCCGGAACAATGAGTGCCGCCGTCGAGGCAGGAATCGAAGGGATTCCAGCAATAGGTTTCTCCCTGCTAGACTTCAACTGGAATGCCGATTTTGAGACTATGAAACCTTTTATTCGAAAAATAACCTTAGAAGTTTTAGAGAATAGTTTACCCCAAGGAGTAGTATTAAACGTTAATTTTCCAAAATTAACAAAGGAAAACATTAAAGGAATCAAAATATGCCGTCAGGCAAAAGCGCTTTGGGTAGAAAAATTTGACAAAAGACAGACACCACAAGGACGAAATTACTATTGGCTTGCCGGAGAATTTGTAAACCAAGACAAAGGAGAAGATACAGATGAGTGGGCCCTTAATAACGGATACATCTCTGTAGTACCCGTTCAGTTTGACTTAACAGCATATCATGCAACACAAGAACTTAATACCTGGAAGTGGAATGAATAAAATAGCATTGTTAAAAGGATTTTTGCTTGGAATTATTGGATCTCTACTAGGTATATTTATTTTCATAATCTTATTTACCCCTTATACTTTCACAACAGGAATACAAATTATAAAATCACAAGGGGCATTGGGTAAATTAATTACGTTGGGGTCTATTCTAGACCTTATTATCTTTGCTATTTTATTAAAATTAAACAAAGATGGTATTGCGCGAGGAGTCGTGCTCGCAGTAATTGTTCTAACCATTTTGACTTTGTTTATTTAAAAATAAGAGCTGATTTGCTTGATTGATGAACATTCAATACCTAATTTTGAATGCCAAAGTTTTTTAAAACACTAGATTCAATTAATTAATGCAACTCTCAGGAAAAAAGATAGGATAATTTTTTCAAAAGAAAGGACATTTAAGT
>NZ_JASMRI010000022.1:0-76455 GCF_041431375.1 Flavobacterium sp. Arc3
AAAAAGATTTAATTTTGAAACACCAAATTATATGTTTAACCAAAAAGTTGCATTAGTAACTTGAATCCAGCAACTAATTCACATCTTTAAAATGAAATACTACATTCTAGCTGGAGAAGCTTCAGGAGACTTGCACGGATCTAATTTGATTAAAGAAATATTCAAACAAGACAAAGACGCACAAATAAGATGTTGGGGTGGTGATTTAATGCAACAAGCTGGAGCCGAATTAGTTTCTCATTACAAAGAGCGTGCTTTTATGGGCTTTGGCGAGATCGTTAAAAACCTTTCTTCCATCTTAGATTTTATAAAGTCCTGCAAGCAAGACATTGCCGATTACAAACCTGATGCTTTAATCTTTATAGACAATTCTGGTTTCAATCTACGAATTGCTAAATGGGCAAAACCCGCAGGGTTCAAAACCTTTTACTACATAAGTCCACAGGTCTGGGCATCTAGAGCGAGTCGAGTAGAAACAATTAAAAAAACAATTGATCATATGTATGTGGTTTTACCTTTCGTAAAACCATTCTACGAAAAATACAATTACGATGTAACCTATGTAGGCCATCCATTAATTGACGCTATACATAATCACCCATCAATAGATTCCACGGTTTTTAAAACTGAAAATCAACTGAGTGAAAAACCTATTATTGCTTTGCTTCCTGGTAGCCGTAAACAAGAAATTACCAAAATGCTTACCGGCATGTTAAGTATTATTGATGATTTCCCAGATTACCAATTTGTTATTGCTGGTGCCCCAAGCCAAGATTATTCGTTTTATCAACAGTTCATCAAGAAGGATAACATAAAATTCATCTCGAATAAAACTTATGATTTATTGAATAACGCTACAGCGGCATTAGTAACCTCCGGAACAGCAACCTTAGAAACTGCGCTTTTAAAAGTTCCAGAAGTAGTATGCTATAAAGGCAGTTGGGCATCATACCAAATTGCAAAACGAATAATAACACTAAAATATATTTCCCTTGTCAATCTGATTATGGATGAAGAAGTAGTCACTGAACTGATTCAAGAAAACTTTAATACAAAAAATATTAAAACCGAATTACAAAAAATACTGGAGCCTAATCATCGCTCGCAGCTATTGAAAAAGTATGATATCCTAGAAAAAAAACTAGGAGGTACTGGAGCAAGCGAAAAAACGGCTCAACTGATTGTTACAGCATTAAAATAAATATATTCCCAATCGGTGACGATTGAATTCCATTAAACTAAATTAATTTGAAAAAGTCATTTTACATTCTATCCCTAATTGTTCTATTTGCCTCTTGTAAATCATCTTCGATAGTTACTCGCGCATCCACTGAAAGCAAAAATGAAAATGCAGATAAAGTTATTGATAAGATAATAAGTACCGCATCAGAAGACATAGGTGTTAAATACAAAACGGCTGGCACTACAAAAGCAGGTTACGACTGTTCCGGACTAGTCTACTCCACTTTCGGCTTATATGACGTCAAACTTCCCCGCTCCTCTTATGAACAATCAAAAATAGGAATTGAGCTAGGGCAAAATCTAAAAAAAGCAAAAAAAGGAGATTTGATTTTTTTTAAAACCAATAGAAGGTCTCAAATTAATCATGTGGGAATAATAACTGAAGTCAAAGACGACGATATCAAATTCATCCACGCGTCTACCTCAAAAGGTGTAATCATCTCTTCTATGAGAGAAAAATACTATCAGAACACTTTTGTTCAATTAAATCGTGTTATAAACTGAAACGCATTACAAACCCCTTCCTTTATATAGCGAAAACGTCATTTTTTCAACGATAAAATAAACCCTTTTTTTATTGTTAAAATTCTGTACTTTAGAACTATGAAAGTACTGCAGTTCCCCTTAACGAGAATTACAATAGCTTTTGTGTTAGGGATACTAATCGCCTTTTACACAAAGCCCGCTCCGGCAATCCTTTTTGGACTATTAACCGTTGCTTTATTGTTTTTTGCTGCAAGTTATTTTTTGCAAAAAAAAGTACTTAAAAACACCCTCTTTTTTGGACTGACCACCTATTTACTTTCGTTTTTTATAGGAGCTGCTACCCTCATTGCTCACACTGATTCTTATCAAAAAAGCAATTACACACACGAAAGAGGTGTTTTTGAAAAACCACAGCTTTTGTCATTGGTAATTAGAGAAAAACTAAAAGGAACTAACACTAACGACCGCTATATTGCTATTCTCAATCAAATTGGCACTAAAAATTACTCGGGAAAAATACTTTTAAATATTCACAGAGACAGCGTTTATCATACATTAGAAACCGGAACTATAGTAAGCATTAAAGGCATACTCTACAAAAACAAACTGCCAAACAACCCAAACCAATTCGATTATGGCGAATACCTTTCGAAAAAACAAATTTATGCCCAACTATACACTGATTCAGGGCAGATAATTAATAGTGCCGAATTAAAAAAAGATGTTTGGTATTATGCTTCAAAAATACGAACGACGATTATTCATAATCTAGAAAAAAATAATTTCCAGAAAAAGGAATTAAACGTTGCCATCGCATTAATACTAGGGCAAAAACAAGATATTTCACCTGACATTCTCCAAGATTATCAATATGCTGGCGCCATACATATTTTATCAGTTTCAGGATTACACGTTGGATTCCTCTTGCTTTTTTTAACCTTTATTCTTAGCCCAATCCCTAACACAAAAAGAGGGGCGATACTTAAGTTAATTCTAATTCTGCTATGCCTAGCTAGTTTTGCGTTAATCGCAGGACTCGCCCCATCTGTTGTGCGTTCAGTCACTATGTTTTCCTTTGTAGCCATCGGATATCAGTTGCGAAGAAGCGTCAACATTTATCACACTTTATTGGTTTCAATATTACTAATTTTACTTTTTCAGCCTTCCTTCTTGTTCGATGTTGGATTTCAGTTGAGTTACATCGCTTTGTTTTTCATAGTATGGCTACAGCCGTTACTAGCTTCTATTTGGAAACCAAAAAACAAACTTCTAAATTATATTTGGGGAATTCTCACCGTTTCCTTTGCGGCACAAATTGGCACTATGCCTTTGAGCATCTACTATTTTCACCAGTTTCCAGGCTTATTTTTTATAACCAACTTAGTAGTAATCCCATTATTGAGTTTCATAATGATTCTAGGAGTTCTGGTTATGGGATTAGCCGCTTTTGATTACGTACCATTTTTTCTTTCTAAATCGTTAGAATGGAGTATTCATTATCTCAACAAAATAGTTAATTCGATAGCTTCGTTCGAACAATTTATAATTCGAGACATTCCTTCCAACTCCGATTTACTACTTACTTCTTATTTGCTTATACTAGCAACTATAGTTTGGTTCAAGAAACCTACTTTTGACAAACTTGTGATCGTACTATTAACCGTCATTGCCGTACAGCTTACCTATATGCAAACGCAGTGGAACATTCAAGACCAACAAGAATGGGTAATCTTTAATCTAAAAAGAAATACAATGATAACGGAGCGTCATGGAACCAAAGTAATTCTCTATGCCAATGACAGCATCAGGACGAACTCAAAAAACAACAGCGTACTTAAATCGTATCTAACCGCTAATTTCAGTGTGATAACCAGCAAAGAAAACATACATAATACTGCCTACTATAATGAAAACAAAATTCTTATTATAGATAGTACGGGCACTTACCCAAGGGGCATACGACCAAATGTGATTCTGCTCACACAATCCCCAAAGATAAATATAGACCGAATGCTACTAGAATTGAAGCCAGAAGTAGTCGTAGCTGATGCGTCGAATTACAAAAATATTCAAATATATTGGAAACAAAGTTGTGAAAAACAAAAAATCCCTTTTCACGCTATTGGCGAAAAGGGATTCTTCAAACTAAATTGAATGTTATTTTTGTTTAATAATTTGATTTGCGACAGCTAACCAGGCTACAGGACCACCGGCAACATAACCCGTACTTCCCAAACCTTCAAAATTAACCTTTCCTTCTACATCTGCACCGTTAGCAAAATGAATAGTTGGAAAACCTTGTATTCCAAAAGCTTGTTGTAACTCGTTATTCTGATTCTTTATTTCAGGAGTTTGAGGTGTTCTTCTTGGATAATCTAATTCTACAAGAATCACGTTGTCTGCTGCCCATTTTGCAAATTCAGGTGTCAACAACACTTCTTTTTGCAACCTTATACACCATCCACACCAATCACTTCCTGTAAAAAACATCATTAACGGCTTATGCTCTTTATTCCCTATCGAAATAGCTTCTTTAACATTAGTATGCCATTTTAATTCTTGTGACTGAACCGCCTGCATTCCAAAAAACAAAACGCAGAGTAAAATTATTTTTTTCATGTTTATTTCTTTTAACCTCTAATCAACAAATATAATGCCTTAAAACTATTTTACACCATGCATTAACTTTTTCATAAGAGGAGATAATAGTATCATGATTAAACCAGCTCCAATAGGAACAATCGTAAAAATCAAAAAGAAAGTAGATAAACTATACTGATGCGTAATAGTTTCAATCATTCCTCCCATTGACCCTGCAATCTTATTTCCTGTACCAATAAATAGGTAGTACACTCCAAACATGATTCCGATCCATTTAGCAGGAACCAGTTTACTTACATAAGACAAACCTACTGGCGAAATACACAATTCCCCTAACGTATGGAACAAATAAGCAGCAATCAACCAGAACATGCTTACTCTAACAACTGATGCAGCGCTAGTATCGATACCCATACTTCCGTAAGCTAAAAATCCAAAACCTAAACCTAGCAAAGAAAGTCCTAAACCAAATTTCATGGGTCCGGATAGATTATACCTACTTTCCCACCATTTAGAAAACACTGGCGCAAAAACAACAATAAATAATGAATTTAATATCCCGAACCAAGTTGCAGGAACCTCAGTACCTGTAGCAGAAAATTCTCTACCTACTTTCCAAAGGACAATAGCCCAGATAATCACAAAACTTAATGCTAAGATTAAATTTCCTTTAGAATACCTTTTGAATGTTTTAGAAAACAATTTAATCAACACATAAGTTATAATTAACAAAGGAACGATTGTCAATAAAGTATCGGCAATTTTAAATAATGAAGCACTGCTTCCAAATAATTCTCTTTGCGTAAATTTCTCGGCAAAAATAGTCATAGACCCACCCGCTTGCTCAAACGCTGCCCAGAAGAAAATTGTAAATACTGAAAAAATCAATACCGCTATGATTCTATCACGAACAATATTAGCAGGAACTTTTTCAAGTGCAGCCTTATCTTCCGATTCTTGTTTAGATGCCGCAGTTGGTTTTAAACCAATGTTCCCAAAAATATCTTGTGTAAAATAAAATTGCAACATACCGAAGAACATAAATATTCCGGCTAGACCAAATCCCCAACTCCAAGATATTTTTTCTCCTATGTACCCACAAAGCATAATTCCTAAGAATGCTCCAGCATTTACTCCCATATAATATAAAGAGTAAGCACCATCTTTTTTCTCAGGATGACTTTCGTAAGCATTAGATATTATCGAAGTCATGTTAGGTTTGAATAATCCGTTACCAATAATCAAGCAACCAATACCTATGTATAACATAAGCGGTGTTTCAAATGCCATAGAAGCATGACCTAAAGTCATTGCCAAAGCACCCAAAATTACTGCCCATCGATATCCTAAATATTTATCAGCTAAAAAACCACCTATTACAGGAGTAAAATAAACAGACATAGTATAAGTACCATATAATCCCAAGGCATCTTCAACACTCCATGCCCAACCACCTTTGGCAATTGAAGAAGTTAAAAACAATACTAATAAAGCACGCATTCCGTAATAAGAAAAACGCTCCCACATTTCTGTAAAAAACAACACAAACAATCCTGCTGGATGTCCTAAAACAGAATCTTTAAAAAATTGATCCGAAGAAGTATCTTGACTCATATAAATATATTTAATTGTAATCTAATAAATTATTATTTCTCGTTGTCCTCAGCACCGTGAGTTAATCTATTAAGCGGTTTTAATAACATTAAGAACAATGCACCTATAACAATAGTAAAAACTAAAATCCCCATAAATACCGCATATTCACCTAATTCACTTGCTGATTCTCCAATAATTCCAGCCACTTTATTCCCTAAACCTGTAGCAGCAAAGTACACACCCATCATTAATGAGGCATATTTAACTGGTGACAATTTAGTAATAAATGATAAGGCTACCGGTGAAATACATAGCTCTCCAATAGTATGGAACAAATAAGCCATAACCAACCATAACATACTTGACGAACCTACTTTTTCAAATTCCATTGTAGCAAATACCATGAATAAAAATCCAAACCCCATGATTATAATACCAATTGCCATTTTGAATATAGAAGAAGCTTCTTTCCCTTTTAATTTTCTTTTAGCCCAATAAGAAGCTACAATAGCAGCAAATATAATGATAAATCCTGCATTTAAACTTTGGAACATAACCGTAGGAACCTGCATTCCTAAAAGCATTCTGTCTGTTTTAGAATCTGCATATAAATTCATTAAACCTCCGGCTTGTTCATAAGCACCCCAAAAGATAATTACCATGATAAAAGAAAGTAATAAAACTAAAAAACGATCTTTATCTTGTTGTGAATCTAATTCTTTGTAAATCATCATCATTAAAGCAGCAATAACTGTCAAAAAGATAAATAGTAATCCAAATCCCCATCCTAAACTATACCACCCAAAAAGAGAAACCACGGTCAAGATAACAGTAAATGTCAATTGTTTTTTTGAAGTCAATAAATTTTGAAAAAGTGCTCCATAAGAACTTTCATCAACTGTATTTTTTTCTTGAATTTCTAAATTACCCACATGCGTTAAATATTTTTGACCCCATACATAAACGACAAGTCCAAAAACCATTGCAATTCCAGCTAATCCGAAACCTGCATGCCATCCATATTGTGCTACTACAAATCCAATAACCATCGTCGCTAATAAAGACCCCGTATTGATTCCGATATAGAAAATACTAAATCCTTTATCTCTACGGATATCTCCTTGTTCGTAAAGTCCACCTACCATTGTAGAAATATTAGGTTTTAACAAACCAACACCTAGAATCACTAATCCTAAACCAGTATAAAATGCCCAAGTATCTGTAAACACTAAAACACCATGACCAATACAAAGTACCACAGCACCTAGTAAAACTGCTTTCTTTTGACCTAATAATTTATCGGCAATCATCCCTCCTGGAATAGACATTACATAAACTAACATGGTGTACCATCCGTATAACGCAAGTGCTTCTTGACTTGTCCATCCTAAACCTGGGCCTCTCGAATCACCCATTGTTTCAGTAGTCATATAAAGAACAAGTAAAGCTCTCATTCCGTAATAAGAAAAACGCTCCCACATTTCTGTAAAAAACAAGATATATAATCCGACCGGATGACCGAACAAAGTTGATTTTAAATGAGCGTCTGCAGTAGTATTTGACATAATTTATTTTTTGGTTTGTAATTTATTTAACTTCTTGCATTAATTTTTTCACCAGAGGAGAAATTGCAATTAAAACTATTCCAGCAATTAATGCATAAATTGCTAAGTCTTTATATCCATCGGCATACACCGTTAATTTTTCTAAATTTGATGCGTTTTCAGAGGCTTCAGCGATATTAGCCCCTAGTAATCCAGCAAAATATTGACCATATGCACTAGCCAGAAACCACATTCCCATCATTACAGCCTGGGTTTTGTGCGGTGATAATTTAGTCATTACTGACATTCCTATTGGCGATAAGCATAACTCCCCAAAAGTAATTATAAACCATCCAAAAGTAAACAAATCTAAGGAAGTTTTCCCTGTAGCGTCAGCAAAGAACTTTGTGTAATAAAACACATAAAAACCAGCTGCCAAGAATAAAAACCCTAATCCAAATTTAACCACAGTATTAGGTTCGATTTTCCTTTTATGCATCCACATCCACACCAAACCTACTAATGCTGCAAAAACAATTACAAAAAATGAATTTGCTGAATTATTAACTCCGTTAGCATCTAATGGAATTCCTAGAAGAGTATTATCTAAATTATGTGCCGCGAATAAACTTAAAGAACCTCCACTCTGTTCGAAAAAAGCCCAAAAGAATATGGAGAAAATGATGAATACTAGAGCTGCAAATAACTTTTTATTTTCTGCAATAGAGAAATTTCTCATTTCATAAAACAAATATAGTAGTGAAGCAGGGCCAATAATAAACATGAATATATCCGTATATTCTGTATTAGACACCATGGTCATAATAATAGGAATAATTATTAATGAACCTATATAAGTAACTATTTCAAGTGTTTTTCTTTTTGATTTCGTTAAATCGAATAAAGGAGAAAGTCCTATATCACCTAAACTTTTTTGTGTTTGCGTAAAAGTCAATAAACTGATCAACATTACAAATGCAGCAAACCCAAAAGCAACATTCCATCGCAAATGTGTTGGAACAACTGAAGTTAACATTGACCCATTTGCAACAGCAATACACAAATAGCCACCTATCAAGGCTCCTAAGTTGACTCCTGCGTAAAACAATGAAAAACCAGCGTCTCTCCTGTGATCATCATCTTTGTATAGTTTCCCTACCATGGTAGAAATATTAGGCTTAAAGAAACCAGTACCAATAATAGTGAAGCTAATTCCGAAGAAAAAAAACTGTTTTGGGTCATAGGCTAAGATCATACTTCCGACAATCATTAGCAACCCACCCCAAAAAAGGGATTTTCGATACCCAAGAATTTTATCTGCAAACAGACCTCCAATAAAAGTAAACGCATATACAAAAGCTTGTGTGGCGCCGTACTGCAAGTTAGCAACGCGATCATTCATAGCAAGCTCACTCACCATAAATATAACTAACATTCCGCGCATTCCATAGAAACAAAAACGTTCCCACATTTCGCTGAAAAACAAATACCACAATTGTTTTGGGTACTTACCTTCGAAATTCTGAATTTCCTCTAAAGATAAATTGGTAGTATTCATTTAAGAATTAAAGATTTTCTTTAATAAAATTAGTCATCTTATTGTATAACTGAATCCTAGTGTTTCCTCCATAAATACCATGATTTTTATCAGGATAAATTTGCGAATCAAACTGTTTATTTGCTTGTATCAAAGCTTCCATCATTTGCATTGAATTTTGTAGATGCACATTATCATCACCACTACCATGAATCAAAAGAAATTTCCCTTTCAATTTATCTACGTGGTTTATAGGTGAATTATCATCATATCCTTTTGCATTTTCTTGTGGAGTTTGCATGTAGCGCTCTGTATAAATACTGTCATAAAATCTCCAGTTTGTTACTGGCGCTACAGCAATTGCCATTTTAAAAGTGTCATTCCCTTTAAAAAGACAATTAGAAGCCATAAACCCACCGTAAGACCAGCCAAATATACCTATTCTAGACTTATCTACAAACGAATAATTTCCAATCACTTTTGCAGCGTCGATTTGATCCTCGACTTCATACTTTCCTAATTCTAATTGAGTCACTTTCTTAAAGTCAGCTCCTTTAAAACCAGTTCCTCTTCCATCTACGCAAGCTACGATATACCCTTGTTGCGTAAGCATCATAAACCAATAGTCATTTGTTGAATTCCACTGATTAGCTACTTGCTGAGAACCAGGCCCTGAATACTGATACATAAAAACTGGATATTTCTTTGAAGCATCAAAATCCTTTGGTTTCAATATCCATGCATTCAATTCATTTCCCTTTTCGGTTTTTAAAACAAAAAACTCCTTTGTAGGTAAATTATATTTTTTAAGGGTTGACGCCAATACAGCATTATCTTCAATCACTTGCAATTGTTTCCCAGACTTAGCATCGTTTAACGTATAACGTGTAGGCTGGGTTGCGCTTGAAAAAGTATTGATGTAGTATTGAAAATTAGGACTAAAGGTAGCTCCATTTGTCCCTACTTCATTCGACAACACTTTTTTATTTTTTCCGTCTAATGCAATACTATAAACCGCTCTGTTGATAGATCCGTTTTCAGTAGATTGATAAAAAACAGTATTCGTTTTTTCATCAAAACCATAATACGAAGTTACTTCCCAATTCCCTTTAGTTACTTGATTGCGTAATTTTCCATTCTTATCGTATAAGTAAATATGATTAAAACCATCTTTCTCGCTCGTCCAGATAAAACTGTTATCATTTAAGAATGTAAGATTATCTGTAACATCCACATAAGCCTCATCTTTCTCATTCAAAACTACTTTTGTCGTTCCAGTTGTTCCATCGACAAATAACAAATCCAGATTGTCCTGGTGACGGTTTAAAATCTGAGCTGACAAGACATTTGCATCATTTGTCCATTGCATACGAGCGATGTAAAAGTCTTTATATTTACCCAAGTTGATTTCCTTAGTTACTTTTGAAGTAGGGTCATATATATGTAAAGAAACTAAAGAATTTTTCTCTCCCGCTTTCGGGTATTTAAACGTTTCAATTGTAGGATACAAATCTTTGTGAAACATAGACATGGAAAATTCAGGAACCTGACTTTCGTCAAAACGTATATAGGCCAGTTTTTTACTGTCTTTACTCCAGTCAAATGCTCTTACAAAAGCAAATTCCTCTTCATAAACCCAGTCCGTAATACCATTAATGATGGCATTTTTCTTTCCGTCAGTGGTAATTTGAGTCGTTGATTTGGAAGCCAAGTCATAAACATACAGATTGTTTTCTTTAGCATAGGCGATCATTTTTCCATCAGGAGAAAAAGTAGGCTCCTGTACTTGAAAATCGAATGGCTTTGTAAGTTTTTTTGTTACTGTATTGTACAAATAGTAATCTGCCGTAAAAGAATGACGGAAGATTTGATTTGAATTAGAGGCAATCAAAATCATTTTTTCGGTAGCGTCAAAAGTATAACTATCAATCATCGACATACCAGGATGATCTTTTGTATTTATTAAAGTTGCTGTTTTTTTGAGTGTTGCAAAATCATATAAATCGATTTGCATCGTTCTCGAAGCACGATCTAAGTTCAGCACTGTGTATTCATTCGTTTTTTTCATGGATTGTAATTCATCCATTCCTTTGGCACGAAATTCTCCTCCGTATATTTGTTCAACCGATATTTTTTGCTGTCCGAAAACTGTGAAACACAAAAATAAAAATAAGACCGAAAACTGTTTAGACTTCATACTATTAATTTATATGTAAAAATGAGCCCAATTTTAGTGAAAAAATTACAATTATATCACATTTGATGTGTTAAATGTTGAAAACAATATTCAACAGTGCTGTTTAATGACAATAAATAAATGGCTTCAAAACCGCTAAAAATGTATCTTTGCAGCTAATTACATTATAATCTATTGAGAATGAATAAGCCCGTTGCCGGATTTTCAAAATTATCCAAAGAAGAAAAAATAAACTGGATTGCCAAGGAATACTTTTCAACTCCTTCAGAAGCCATTGCTTTACTGAAAAACTATTGGAATTCAGATGAAAAAATACAGAAACTACACGATGAATTTATAGAAAACACCATCACTAATTTCTACATTCCCCTTGGCGTGGCTCCCAATTTTCTAATTAACGGAAAATATAGCACCATTCCGATGGCTATCGAAGAAAGCTCAGTCGTTGCTGCAGCCTCAAAATCTGCAAAATTTTGGTCTACTAGAGGTGGTTTTAAAGCAACGGTAATCAACACTGAAAAAATAGGCCAAGTTCACTTTCTTTATAAAGGCGATGTTTCAAAATTAGAATTATTCTTTGCTGAAACCAAAGACAAATTCTTTTCTGAAACAGAAAGCATTACTAAAAACATGCAAAAAAGAGGTGGAGGAATTTTGGATATTGTCTTAAAAGACAAAACGAACCTGCTTCCCAATTATTATCAACTTCATGCTACTTTTGAAACCAAAGACAGCATGGGCGCTAATTTCATAAATTCATGTTTAGAGCAATTTGCTAAAACATTAAAAGAAGAATCGCAGACCTACCAACTATTTTCACCAACAGAAAAAGACATTACGGTAATTATGAGCATTCTTTCTAATTACGTACCTAATTGCATTGTACGTGCAGAGGTTTCTTGTCCAGTAGAAGAATTAGCTGAAAAACACATACTCGATCCACAAGATTTTGCAGAACGGTTCGTACAAGCCGTTCAAATTGCCGAAGTAGAACCTTTTAGAGCCGTAACCCATAATAAAGGAATTATGAACGGAGTTGACGCTGTTGTGCTTGCTACAGGTAACGATTTTCGTGCGGTCGAAGCAGGAATACACGCTTATGCAGCAAAATCAGGTCAGTACTCTAGTTTATCCCACGCTAAAATTGAAAACGGCATATTCACATTCTGGTTAGAAATACCATTAGCATTGGGGACTGTTGGCGGACTAACTACTTTACATCCCTTAGTAAAACTATCATTGGAAATGCTTAAAAAACCTTCCGCAAAAGAATTAATGAAAGTCGTTGCGGTTGCTGGTTTAGCACAAAACTTTGCTGCATTACGTTCCTTAACCACAACAGGTATTCAGGACGGCCATATGAAAATGCACTTGAACAATATATTAAACCAGTTTGAAGCAAATGATGACGAGCGCAAGCTCATTCAAAAACACTTCAAGCACAATGCAGTGTCGCATAGTGCAGTTGTTGACTATATTGAAAATTTAAGAAAGCAGTAACCAGAAAAGCTAACCCCGCCACCATCGCGTATGGAAACTCAATCTTTACCTGATTATAGTAGTATAGGATACCGCTTCTTTAGGGATTACAAAAAAGAATACTGCAACCCTGAAATGAATTCAGTGAAATTAAATTCAGCATAAATGAAAGAAACATTTTACAGTAACGGAAAGCTTTTAATTACCGGAGAATACCTCGTTTTGGACGGTGCGATAGCTTTTGCATTGCCTACAAAATTCGGGCAGTACCTAAATGTCGAAAAAAATCCTAATCCAGAAATTCACTGGAAAAGCTATGATGCTGATGGCAAGATTTGGTTTGAAGATCGTATTTCGTTTTCAGAGATAATGAATCCTTCTGCACAAGAAATAGAAACCATAAAGTCAACATTGATTTCTATACTTCATGAGGGATATTTATTAAATCCTGGCTTTATAAAGGACGGATCGGGATATATCATTACTACGCAACTGAGTTTTCCTAAAAAATGGGGACTAGGAACCTCCTCTACCTTAATAAACAATATTGCACAATGGCTACAAATTGATGCATTTATATTGCTCAACAATAGCTTTGGTGGTAGCGGCTATGATATTGCCTGTGCGCAAAACAACAACCCCATTCTTTACCATCTCGAGCACGGAAGTCCTATTGTTGAAAAAGTTACTTTCAAACCAAACTTCACGCAACACATCTACTTTGTCTACCTAAATATGAAACAAAGCAGCAAGACCGCAATTGCAAACTACCAAGCAACTAAAACCCGAGATTTAAATAAAAACATTGATTCAATCAACAAAATAACCCTTAAAGCTTTACAAGCAAACACTCTTCACTCTTTTGCGCAAGCGATAGAAAGCCACGAAACCAAAATGAGTATTATTTTAGAAACAACAACTGCAAAAGAGGCACTATTTTCAGATTTCAAAGGCGAAGTAAAAAGCTTAGGAGCTTGGGGTGGAGATTTTGTAATGGTTATATCTGAGTTCGACCCTACAGCGTATTTTAGTTCAAAAGGATTTAATACTATTCTCTCTTATGATGACATGATATTAAGTTAGCAGCTACATAAAAATCAATAAAGACTACTTCAAAAATATATTATGCATAAAAAAAACCCGATACAATGTATCGGGTTTTTTCGTGAAATTAATAATTACTTTAAATCAACTAGTAATTAAATTGTTTTCTATTATCTTCAATAGTTGCATTGTCTTTAAGCGCAGGTAAAACTCTGTTAACATCGCCAGCAGATTGCGCTTTTAATTTAGCCACATAAGGCGAAACATCCTTCAAGGCTGCAGCTTTCACTGTACTTACATTTTTAACAACATATACTCCAGTATTTCCTTCGATTGGTGCAGACATTTTATTTGCTGCCAATGCAAATGCATTTCCAACAACTTTTGGCTCTAATCCAACACCTGTTAACATTGGGTTCTCCATAGTAACATCAGTTGCTTGCAACACAGTAGAACCTGCAGATTTAGCAATTGCTTCCATAGAACTTCCAGTCATTTTAGCTTTGATCAATTCTGCCTTTTTCTTGTTTTTAAGAATTGGCTCTACATAAGGTTTAACTTGCGTAATAGATACTAACCCTGACTTATCGATACTTTTAAGTCTAGCGATAACGTGTCCAACGTTAGCTACTTCAAATCTTTTTATTGTACCAGCTTTAGAATCATCTTCAAAAGCCCATCTTACGATTGATCTTTGTACTCCTAATGGTCCAAAATTTTCATCCATTGCTTTTACTGTAACTCCGGGAACTACTGTAAGTCCCATTCCTTTTGCTACAGTATTGAAATCTTTATCAGCTGCATCCATTTCAAATTTAGTCGCTTGTGTAAACGCTTTATCTGAAGTAGCTTCTGAAGCTTCCAGTTTTAAAGCTACCGTAGCTAAACGTATTCCGTCTTGCTTATCAGTAACTTTAATAATATGAAATCCAAAAGGAGTTTCTACTAAACCAATCGAACCAATACTACTATTGAAAACAAAATCGTTAAATGGTTTCACCATTTGATTTTGACTAAAATATCCTAAATCACCACCTTGTTGTGCTGATGAATCATCTGAGTTAGAAAAAGCTAACATCATGAAACTTTCTGGATTTGCTTTTACTTGCGCTAATATAGCTTCAGCTTGCGCTTTTGCTTCTTCTTTAGTTCTTTTTTCTTTTTTGTTTGGAACTTGTGTTCCTTCATAACTAATTAAGATATGACTTGCTTTTGCATTCACGCCTAGTTTTTTACCCATAGATTTTGAAACACAGTAGTAGTTTCCAAAAACGTAAGGTCCATATATTTCACCTGGAGCAAGATTAAACAACTGATCTGCATCAACAGCAGGTAAGTCTTTCTTAGCTACATAAGTAGAATCGTAAGGCACATCTGAATTTGAATTAACAAAATCAATTGTATTTTTAGCAGCTCTAAAACCTGCTAAAGTATCATTTTTCGCAGTTGCTTGATTATAAACAACACTTCCTGATAACAATCCAGTAATTCTAGCTTTTACTTCAGCTTCATCATCTTTTGAAGCTTTATCTGCAATTAAAACATACTCTACTTCACGAGATTCTTCTGCTTTAAATTTCTTTTCATTTTTCTTCATGTAATCTAATATCTCAGCATCAGTTACTTTAACGTCACTGTCTTTGATAGTAGAGTATAAACCGGCAACATAAGCAAAGTTCACTTTATTAGCTTCCATTTCATATTTAAACTTTCCTTCACTCTGAGTTGTATAAACACCTGATTTGATCATCGTGTTGTAGATTTGATACTTAGCGTTAAGCTCAGCATCTTTCTCTCTGTCTTTTAAATATTCTGCTTGCGCAGGATTTGATTTGAAATATTCTTTGAATTTTGCAATATCAAACATACCCGCTGCATTCAAGAACATTGGATTTTGACCAATATTAGGGTCTGCTTTTAAAACTGCTAATAAATGCTTCTCTCCAACTCTTAAACCTAATTTATCAAATTCAGAAGTTAACAAAGCTACAGAAACCTCTTGGTCCCAAACTCTGTTTGCTGCTGCTGTAGAAGTGATTCCTTCAGTACTTTTTTCAACATTACTAACTTTAATTCTGAAATCTTCAAATGAAATATCATTTCCATTGATACTCCCTACATCTTTTGATGTACTGTTAAAGCTTCCACTGTTGAATAAATCGCCAATGATAAATGCAAATAATGCAAATGCGATTACTGCAATCATTAAAGCGGAACGTTGTCTAATATTTGATAAAACTGCCATTTTTATTGTTGTTAATTTTATATTCAGTTTGCGAAAATACAATTATCTAATTAATAATTATACTAGTAGCGTTTTATTTTACAAAAAAAATACTTTTATAAAAAAAATCACTCTTTTATGGTCAATTTGACCAATTCAATTTTCTTGTTTGTAGCCTCTTCTATGATAAAATGATAGGTTCCTATCACTATTACCTCCCCTTTTAACGGTATGTCATTATTAAAATCTACAATAAAACCACCTAGAGTACCATAAGAATCACTCTCTGGTATATTAAGCTTATATGTTTGATTCAAATATTCCACATCAAATCGAGCCGAAAAAATATAAGTATCATCACCCAGTTCCTTTTCGATTAATTCTTCATCAGAATCATGTTCGTCTTCTATTTCCCCAAAAAGTTCTTCTACTATATCTTCAATAGTAACTATACCTGAAGTTCCTCCGTACTCATCCAACACCACCGCCACACTTTTTCGCTTTTTAGTAAGCAAATTCATGACATCTTTAATGTAAATTGTTTCAGGAACAAATTCAACAGGAATAACGACCGCTTTGATACTCTTAGGCTTCTTAAACAAATCAAAGGAATGCACGTAACCCACAATATCATCTAATGAATTTTCATAGACAACAACCTTAGAGTAACCAGTTTCAATAAATAATTCTTTAAGCTCCGCTATAGTATCAAATAAATCGATAGCTACAAGTTCCGTTCTAGGACTCATAACATCTCTAGCCTTTACACCTGAAAATTCCAGTGCATTCTGAAACATTTGTATTTCTGAATCGACCTCGTCATCATCCTCAACGCTACTCATTTGCTCCATAATGTAATTTCCAAGTTCTACTTTACTAAAATAAAGCTGTATCTGATCGCCATCTGTTCTAAAGAATTTTTTTAGAACAAAATCAGAAACCCAAATCAAGAATGTAGAAATAAAATAAAACAGCACGTAGAAAATATAGGCCGGTAACGCAAAAAACTTGAATAAACCATTTGCGTAAATTTGAAAAAAGACTTTCGGTAAAAACTCAGCTGTTATTAGAACAATCAGCGTAGAAAGCACCGTTTGAATCAACAAATTCAATAAGTCAGAAAAATGATATCCTAGCGAATCTATCTGACGCATCAATAAAGCGCCCATAAAAAATCCATAAACCACCAATGCAATATTGTTTCCAATAAGCATAGCAGCAATAAATTTTGATGGTTTTTCGGTAAGTTTAGTAAGGATTTTAGAAAGAAAATTATCTTGCTTCTTCTCTATTTCTAGATATATTTTATTCGAAGAAATAAATGCAATTTCCATCCCAGAAAAAAAGGCACTTAGTATTAGACATAATATTATAACACCAATTTCCATAAATTATGATTGATCATTACGGTCCTGCATCTTCTTTGCATATTTTCTCCTGAAGAAAAACATAAAAATTGCAAGTCCGGCAATCATGACACTCAACCAAGGCGTACCCTCAGGATCGTTCCATTTTACAATCGCTTCATAAATGAAGTACAAACCAAAAATAAGATAAATGTAAGGCGTGTATTTTAAGTAACCCATAGTATAGTTTTTGATATTTATTCAGCCGAATCAAATTCGCCTGTTAATCTTTGTGAATTGATAACCTTGAAATCTTTAGAAAAATCTATTCCTTGTCCATTTGAAGAACCTTTAACATCTGTAAATTTAAACTTTTTTTCAGTAAAAAACCATTCATTTTTTTGATCATAGTACAATTGCTCTGTTTCAAGCGTTTGCCCTTTCTCTGCAACAATCTTTACTTTTCCTTGCAAATCGATTATCCCCGTGATTTTATAGGAAATGGCATAATTTGATGTCACGCGGGTGGCTTTCCCTTTTTCATCGTACAATGTAATATCTATTCCTTTCGGAAATTCTGTAAAAGGAAAATCAATAGTTGAAAAATCTAACATCTTAGGACTAAGCAAAACAACCTTTATAAGTCCCGAATCAGTATATTTTAAATTCACTTTATCTGCATCCCCACTGGGCGTAAATTCCGTGACATTTATTTTTTGAACTTCTTTAAAATTACTTTCACACCCAAAAAACAGAGTCACAGCAAAAACTGTGACTAGGTTAAGTATTCTATGTGTTTTGAATAGATTCATACGTCAATATAGACAAAGTGAAATATATTTTAATGCTTCTATTATTGGAATTTTCTTTGCACGAACCATTTGTCATTCAGTGAAAATCCTATACTAATATTAGCATAATTTTCCTGAACTAAACCCGCTGAAGTTGTTCCTTTTTTCCCCATTTCGAATCCAATATTTACATTAGAAATAGTCCCAGTAATTGGCAAACCAAGCCCTAATGTAAACCCAATATCGTTTATTGATTCTCCACTAACAACCAGACCCGTTTTTTCATACTTCAAACCCCCTCTGTAAACAATCCTTTTACCGTAGCTTGAAAAGGAGTTATAATCAGGAATAAAAAAACCTCCTAAACTCACACTCCCGTATTTACCATATCCTACGTTACCCGCATTATTATAAGCATTTGCTTGTGCTGAAGATTTTGAATAAGCCACTTTTCCACCAATTAACCATTTTTGCGACTCTCCAATACCAGCGCTCAAAGATATTTTACTTGGAAATTTTAACTCAAGTTCATCATTTTGCTCTTCAAGAACATCTACAACTGATAAATCATACCCAGAACTGTAAGTTACAGTAGATATATTTCTAGTATTTTTAGACGTTAGAGTGTTTTCTAATGTATAATTTAAACTAGTATATATATTTAATTTTTTGCTCAACTTAGCCTTATACATCGCTCCGATATCAAAATTTACTCCTGAAAAATCAGCGCTATTGCTCTCCGTAGTTCCAACAGGAGTACCGGTAATAAACTCCAAACTATTCGTTTCAATTTTTCCGAAATTGTACTGAGTATCAGCTCCTATACTAAAATTAGAATTTATTTTATAACCCACTCCAATAAAAGCTTTATTCAAACCTCCTGAACCATTGTAGCGTCTATTATTTGTATCTGTATCTTCCGAAATAGCTTCTATCTTATACCCTACAGAGGAATAAGGAATTAATCCAAATCCAACTCCTATTTTGCCGAAAGGCAATCCAACAGCAAGATAGTCTAACATTGTTCTTCTTGCCTTTTCACTATTACTCTCTGATTTTACTGTTGTAGTATTATAAGTTCCACCAAGTGCAAATGTTGTAAACTTTAAATTAGCAAAACTTGCAGGGTTTTGCAAGTTAATATGAATACTGTCTTGTTCGACCGCTACTCCTGCCATAGAACGACTTTCAACTGTTCCTTTAAACCTAACATCCCCAATTCCGTAATAAGAATAAGGCGAAGAAGTCCCTTCTTGAGCAAAAGAAACTAACGACAAAAGCAAACAAGCGCTTATTAAAATTTTTTTAATCATTTTTGATTTTATATTGAAATGTTTGGTTCAAACTTTCTAAAAGAAAATTTGAATTGGCAAATATGGTATTTTTTAATCGTTTAGCCAAAAATTCTGCATCCCCTCCCGTTAAAATTATTATAAAATTTGGACAAAGAGTACGATATTCATCTACGAAACCGTCAATCTCATAGGCCAAACCATTTACAACTCCCGAATGAATAGATTCTGAAGTTGACTTCCCCACTAAACCTTTAGGACTTTCTAATGACAACAATGGCAGCTTTGCCGTAAAATCATGTAATGACTTATAACGCAATTGCAATCCGGGAGCGATAGCACCCCCAAGGTATTTGTCACTCTCATTCACAAAATCAAATGTAATACATGTTCCGGCATCTATCACTAATCTGTTTTGCCCTGGAAACTGTAAAGTTGCTCCAGCTGCTAGAACCATCCTATCTATTCCTAAAGTTTTTGGTGTTTCATACCCATTAACGAAAGGAAAAGGATCATCATGAGAAACAAAATGAACTGCGACCTCTTTTTCAAACTCTAAAAAAGACTGTTTTTCGATATTTCCGACCGATGCAACAACCAAATGAGAAGTATTTTTAAATTTTTTTAAAATATTTTTAATTTTTTTTTGGAGCTCTTCCTTCGAAAAAACAAACTGCTCCAAGAGGATATCATCCTCAAAAACAGCAGCTTTAATTCTTGTATTCCCCACATCAACTGTTAGAATCATAATTTGGATTTTGATTTTGCGAAGATACGAATTGATTTTTTTAAAAAAATGTATTGGATATATTAAAAAACATTCTATCTTTGCACCCGCAATCAACAAGCATTACAGCTTACGAAAAGCAACCAAATGGTACCTTAGCTCAGATGGTAGAGCAATGGACTGAAAATCCATGTGTCCCTGGTTCGATCCCTGGAGGTACCACTTTAAAACCCGAATAGAAATATTCGGGTTTTTTGTTTATATACGTTTTTCAATAAGGTACTACTTCAGTATCGATCAAAACTAAAACGACTCTTAATCATACAAAATTCAATTACTAAGAATCCATTTTTTTGGAAAGTGAAATTTTAATCGATTGCCATCTCTGGAATTTCAAAATCAATGATTAATCGGGCTGCGGTGGCTTTTATGATTTCTTCAACAGAAACTCCAGGCGCTCTTTCTACTAATCTAAAACCATTAGGCGTAACTTCTAAAACAGCTAACTCAGTAACTACCTTTTTTACACAACCAACACCGGTTAATGGCAGCGTACATTTTTTTAGAATTTTAGATTCTCCTGCTTTATTAACGTGCATCATTGCCACGATGATATTTTCGGCCGATGCCACTAAATCCATCGCACCCCCCATGCCTTTTACCATCTTTCCTGGAATTTTCCAATTGGCAATATCTCCGTTTTCAGATACTTCCATGGCACCCAAAATTGTCAAATCTACTTTTTGAGCCCGAATCATGCCAAAACTAAATGCCGAATCAAAAAAACTTGCCCCAGGCAAGGTCGTAATCGTTTGTTTTCCGGCATTAATGATATCGGCATCTTCTTCTCCTTCATAAGGAAACGGTCCCATTCCTAAAACTCCGTTCTCGCTTTGAAATTCTACTGAAATATCACCTTGAACAAAATTTGCCACCAGTGTAGGAATACCAATTCCTAAGTTCACAAAATAGCCTTCTTTCACCTCTTTAGCAATTCTTTTTGCTATCTGATTTTTATCTAAAGCCATGATTTAATTTCTTTTGCGTGTTGTACGTTGTTCAATTCTCTTTTCAAATTTCTCTCCTTTAAAAATGCGCTGCACCATAATTCCGGGTATGTGAATTTGGTTTGGATCCAATGCTCCTGCAGGCAGTAACTCTTCTACCTCAGCAATTGTGATCGTAGCTGCTCCAGCCATACATCCGTTAAAATTTCTCGCCGTTCCTTTAAAAATCAAATTCCCAGCCTCATCTCCTTTCCAAGCTTTTACAATTGCAAAATCGGCTTTGTATGCTAATTCCATAAGGTGCATTTTTCCGTTAAACTCGCGTACTTCTTTCCCTTCGGCTACTTCCGTTCCGTAACCTGCGGGAGTAAAAAAAGCAGGTATTCCGGCCTGAGCTGCTCGACACTTTTCGGCCAAGGTTCCTTGCGGAGTAAGTTCTACCTCTAATTCACCCGAAAGCATCTGACGTTCAAATTCTGCATTTTCGCCTACATAAGAAGAGATCATTTTTTTGATTTGTTTCTTTTGCAGCAATAGTCCTAGTCCAAAATTATCGACTCCTGCATTATTTGAAATACAGCTTAGATCGACTATTTCTTTTTTTACCAATTCAGCTATGCTATTTTCTGGAATTCCACAAAGGCCAAAACCACCTAACATAAGCGTCATTCCATTCTCGATTCCTTCCAGAGCTTCTTGCACCGTATTTACTTTTTTATTTATCATAATTTATCTTGTTTATTACCTATTAGAATTAAAAAAAAATCTGTCAAAATTACTTCTGACAGATTTAATCCAAACGAAACTAATTTAAAAAACCAAACCAAAATATTATTGAGCGCTCCAACCTCCGTCTAAAGTAAAAGTCGACCCTGTTATTGTCGTTGCGTGTTCGCCAGCCAAAAGAAGTGCCATTTCAGCAATAGCCTCAATAGGAATAAATTCTTTTACAGCCTGCTTTTTTAGCATAATCTTCTCTACCACCTCATCCTCTGAAAGATTATGTGCTTTGGCCTGATCCTTAATTTGGTTTTCTACCAAAGGTGTTCTTACATATCCAGGGCAGATTGCATTAGACGTTATATTATATGGTGCTCCTTCTAATGCCATTACTTTTGTCATCCCCACAACACCATGTTTTGCAGTCACATAAGCCGACTTGAACTCAGAAGCCCTAATTCCATGAACAGAAGAGATATTGATTATGCGACCAAACTTTTGTTCTTTCATGTATTTCCATGCTGCTTTACCAGCATAAAACACAGCATTCATATTAATCGCTATTATCTTTTCATACATTTCATTTGGGAAGTCCTCGATTGGAGACACATACTGAATCCCGGCATTATTAATCAAAACATCAATCGAGCCCAATTGCGACACTGTGTCTTCAACAAGCTGAGCAACTGCAGCTGACTCCAACAAATTAGCATTTGAATACCCCGTTTTTACTTTATATTTTTCTCCAATGTTTGATGCAATTTCAGCACCATTTGCTTCCAGTCCATGAAACATTATTTGGTAGCCGTTTTTTGCAAAAACTTTAGCTATCCCCAATCCGATTCCGCTGGTACTTCCTGTAATAAGAACTGATTTACTCATTTTCTAAAAAGTTTAAAATGATCTTGTTAAAAGCTTCGTGTTGATCCATTACAACTCCATGTCGTGAATTAGAAACAATAGCTACAGTTGCATTTTGCATTCTGGAAGCATACTCTTCTTTATAAGACACAGGCATATAGTCCATATCAGATCCAACTACTAGTGTTTTATGGGGAATAGTTTCTAGTTTGTCTCCTAGCCCCCATTCCATCAATGTCACAAATGTTTTGTAATATACTTCTGGATTATTTTTACCGCAACGTTCTTCAAATTCCTGTCGAAGCTTCTGTTGTTGTGGCTCAGGAAACATGTTTTTTGAAATTTCTTTGGCGAGCTCTTGAAGTCCTTTCATTTTTAGAAACGCAGTTCTACTTTCTAATAGTTCCGTCCCCATTTTTCCCATATTGTCAAAATCAGGTCCACTGTTGACAATTATTAGTTTGTCAACTATTTCCGGATGCGATACAGCCATTTGAAAAGAAACAGCTCCTCCCATGGAAAAGCCGACAAAAGAAGCTTTTTCAATCTCTAATTTTTGCAGCAACTGAAAGATATCTTCTGTTAAGAATTCAACTCCAAAATCATCGTTATTAATCCCTGATTTTCCATGACCTCTAAAATCAGGAATAATTAATCTAAATTTTTCAGATAAGACTGGGATTTGAAAATCCCAGTCTTTTATTGTTGAACCCAAACCATGAAGCAGCACTAGAGTTTCCCCACGACCAACATCTTCATAATTGATTTCTATTGAGTTAACCATTGTTTTTGGCATTCCAATTGTTTTTAGTTAACTACTTATTTTTTAGCAAAAAAGTCTATCGTATACTTCATCTCAACATTAAATAAGGTGCTGATTACTGGCGAAGCGACAAACTCTCTCACTTTTGCGTTGAAAAGATTCGTAAAACTAGCCCCAAACGACAAGCGATCTGTTGCATAATAACCCACGTTTGCATCAACTGTAAAACCACCTAATTGCCCGTAGTTCCATGTTCTTCCGTTTCTTGCATTTTCTACTACATCATTAGTTCCGTCACCGTTTAAATCCTGTGTTTTAGCAGCAATATTAATTCCTGAGAAGAAGTCATACTTTTGAACGTATCGTCCATAGATAGCACCATAGAATTTACCTTTGTTGTAGTGTAGCCCCACACTGAATTTGTGCGTTGGCGTATTGATTGGCAAATCCGTTTCAAGTACTTTTCCATCTTGATTCCCGTCATTACCTAGATCATTAGTATCTAAATCTCTTCCAAAATAGGAATAGTTGATTGTAGTTCTAAAAGCATCATCAAAATAGTAATTTAATCCAAGGTCAAAACCATAAGTATCTACTGCTCCAAAATTAGAATAAGTAAGTATATAAGCTCCATTAGAACCAGGAACTACCTCTCCAATTGGTTTATCTCCAACATAAGTTACCGTTCTTCCGTTTGTAGCGATGTTAACTAATGGACTAATGAATTTATCAGATTGGTTATAATAAGCATTTACATCAATAAAAAGTTGTTTCGAAAGCTTTCCTTTGTATCCTACTTCATACGAATTGATTGTTTCCACTTCTAATTTTGCTATTTTAGTTCCATCCGATAGGGTAAAACCTTCTCCATTCCCTAATACCAAACCACCAAATAAATTTCCTTTCAAATTCAGAATAGAAGGTACTGCCATTCCTTTCCCATAGGTTAGACGAAAAGTACCCGTTTCAAACGATTTTGTAATTGCAGCTTTAGGAAGAAAATTGGATCCATAAAAATCATGGTTATCTACACGCATAGCGGCTAAGAATGCCCATCCTGATTCTGGCGCTTTGTATTCAAATTGGGAATACACACCAGTTTGAGCTATCTTGATTACTCCATCCTGGTCTAATAAGTAAGTCCCTTTAGAATCGGCCATATCGTACTGATACTGAGCCCCAGCAGTTAAGTAGAAATTACTCCAGTTGTTATTATACTGCCCTTCAGCATTGTATCTTTTTGAAGCGTCTTTGAATAATGCTCCTCTTTGCAAGGGCACTCCTCCTGATCCTATTGGAAACCATTGTTCAGCATAAGATCTTCTTAAGGCCTCTTCCTCTGAAAAACCATTGTTGATAAAAGAAACATAATTTTGCGTTCTTTGGTTAATAGCGTAGGTTTTATCCGTTTTACTCCAGCTGTAATACGTATTCAAAAATAGACGTGGCGAAACATATTTCAATTGCGCTACATCAATAGACCAATCTTTAATTTGATTTCTACCAGCACTCGTTACTCCTAAGTTATTATTGTTACTATGTCCATAATAACTACTTAATTCTGAATTAGGAGTTAGTTTATAAAATAATCCAGCTCCATATTTTTGAGTATCAAACTTGCGGTCTAATTCTAACTCTTTATATGCTTTTGTACCCACATAAACAGAATCCGTGTAGTTGAACTCCGTTCCTTGTGATCTTTCAAAATGGAATTTATAAGCAAATTTATCAGAAACCGCCTGTGCATGACGCACTCTTGCCGTTAATACATCTTGGCTTCCCGCACCAATTGCAAAAGTAGTACCCTGGTATTTGAATGGATTTTTAGTAATAGTATTCACTAAACCATTGTGCGCATTTGGGCCGTATAGGGTTCCGTTTGGTCCCAATAAAATTTCGACTCTTTCCACATCATCCTTAGTCACGGTTTCCATAGATCCTAAAGGCAATCCCGTTGCTACTAAAGAAGACAAACGGTCGTCTGTTATCTGAAGGTTTTTAGAGTTGAATGCGGAGTTAAATCCCCTAATATTGATTCCTGTTCCCAAAACTCCTGTTCGAACAAAATCAACTCCTTTTTGTCTTGATGCTAATTCCCCTAAGTTGAAGCTTGAAAACTGCTCAATTTCTTTAGTTTTTATAACATTTACCGTGGCCGGAACCTCGGTCAGTTTTTGTGGCTTCTTGCCGGCTGAAACGACAACCTCGTCTAATTGCCCATAAGATTCTTCCATTTTCAGGTTCAGTTGCGTGGCCCTACCAGCTTGAATTGTTACTGATTGAGTAAAACCCTCAAAACCTACAAATGACACAGCTACTTTATAACTTCCCGCAGGAACTTTATCAATAGCAAACTTTCCATTTATATCTGTTACAGTCCCTATTTTAAGACTGACTATCTGAATCGTCGTTCCTGAAAGCGGCATACCGTATATATCAGTAATTGTTCCATTTAACGAGCCATTATCCTGAGCACAGATGAGCTGAGCAAACAGGACAAGAAAAAGGTAAAGATGTTTTTTCATTGGATTAAGTATTTGATTAGTAGGTGCAATCTAAAACGAAATCAAAGAGAGCTTTCCTACATTTGACGATTTTTTGGTATGACTATAATAATAAAAAAGCCCAAAACACACAGAGACTACATTAGACCTCCTTAATTTACTTGGAATTTTTCAGGTGTGACTTTAATTTTGAAAAAGCTTCGGGAAGATTTTTTGACAATCGATTTATCACTTGAATCATTAGATTCCTTTGGCTTTCAGAAATAATCATTCCCTTCAAAGGCTCTTTAATTTCTTCCAATAATCGAGCTGAATTGATTTTTCCCTCCATATAATTGGACAAGGAAACGCTCCATGTAATCGTAGGCACATAATTATCTCTTTTCCTGCGATCATTTTCAAGTTCCTGGAGTTTGTATTTTTGAAAAATTTGCAAAACGGCATCGTATTTTTCTTTTGTAATCAACACATTAAAATAAGACGTAAAGAAAAGATGCCAGCGGTGTTTTAGAATTGCTTCTTCGTTTTTCCTTAGAAAAAGACGCGCAATATTTTCAGCTTGTAAAAGTTGGCCGAATTCAGTCAATAATCGAATGTGATAGGAAGTGTAACTGATTTTTTGATGGTAATTGTGTGTCAACTCTGAAAGCGATTTGAAATTCTCCAAAAGCTCTAATGCTTTTTTGGGCTTATTGTTTTTTATCAAAATAGCGACTAAGTTATTCACATACATCAAGGTATCATCATTATCCTGACGAATAGAAAGAAATCCGAAATACTCTGCTTTTATCAGTTCATTTTCTTTACTGTGCAGCAAAACTCTATTAGCATAATAATTTGATAACAACCTGCGTGAATACATTTCGCCTCTACTGAAAAAGACATCAATTTGATCAAAAAGCAGTTTCAATTTCTGATTGTCGTTGTAATTTGTAAACATAAAAGCCAATAAAACAAAAGCCTGATACCTATTCCTACCATCAATTGTTGTGGTACTAAAAACTTTATACAACCATTTTTCCCAATATTTAGTTTCGCTATTCTTGAGCGTATATTGGTTAGTAATTTCAGTGGTTGCCTGATAGAGTTTGTCCTGAATTGTTTTTGCTTTTGTAAAATGGGGCGAAAATAGCTCCAGAAAATCTGCGATAATTTGATGATCATTGTACCTCATCCGGATCAAAACATAAGCTCTGTATTCTCGGGCTAATTCATAAAGGTTCTGGAAGTTGTAGTCGAGTTGTTTGTAGTTTTGAATGTATTGAAGAAAGTGGTCTTCTTCTAATGACGAAATTGTGTCAGTTAGAATTTTCTTTTTATAAAGCATAATCCATTCGGTAGTCAGGTCGACATCGATGAAAGTTAGCTTTTTTTCCATCCAGTTTTTAATATAATTGTACTTTCTCTTATCGATATTTTCGTCGAAAGAAATAAAAACGCTCTGCGAAAGTGCATTTTTGACAACTTGATTAAAAATTTGCTGTTTTTCCTCATCCTGAAAATTATGAATCAAAGCGAGGTATTGCGCTTCATGCGGCAGGATTTTTTTGCTGAGCTCAGTAAATTTTTTTAGTTTAATCTTCATTAAATAACCTTATGACTTTTACTCTAACCAAGTTGTAATTATACGATTTACTTCGGTAGGTTTTTCAAACTGAACAAAATGCCCACTTTCGGAAACAAAGTGTAAGGTACTGTTTTTGATCTTTTCCTGTCCGATACCGCCTATTAAATTTGTTGTCAAATTTGGATTTAAGTACCTATTCGGAATCAGATTATCGTTTTCTCCAAAAACCACTAATGTTTTCACTGCAATCAAATTCAGTTCTGCATGAGTAGGCTCGTCTAACATCCCTGCAATACTTTTTACAATTGCATCACAATATTCCGGAAAATCAGCGGCTTGCTTAATTCTTTTTCGATCAGAAATCATCGTTTGTGCTTCTTCAGGCAACTTAAAAAAATTGAGTTGATAATTACGGTCAATCTGCTCGTCTGTAGTTTTAGACACCATATCAGCAGTTACAGCATTTTTCATCAAAAGAGCCTGTTGCGCATTGAATTCTTCTATTCCTGCCGGAGCAATTAGAATAAGTTTTTTTAGTTTTTCAGGATGCTTTAAAGCTAATTTAATAGCCGCCTGTCCACCCATAGAATGCCCTGCCACAATAACATTTTTCAATTTCAGTTTATCTATTAATTTCACCACAATATCAGCATAATAAGTGGGCGTATAAGCTGGTGCAACTTTCGATGATTTACCAAAACCCGGTAAGTCTAATGCTACGCAGGTATATTTATCTTTCAAGTTTTCAATATTGCGAGACCAGGCATCAGCATTACTACTCAAACCGTGAATAAAAACTATCGTTTGCTTTCCTTTACCTTCCTTAATGTAGGCAATTTCCAAATTATCAATACTGGTATAATGAGTGGCAAACGTATAATCTGAGGTGATATTTTTCATGGTTTCAGCTTTTTGAGAAAAAGAAACAGTACTGATGACAAGACTTAAAAACAAATACATTTTGATCATGATTTTGGAATTAATGAGTTAAAATATTCATATAGTTTTTTACGCGAGACTTTACCTAAACTCGTCAGCGGAATTTCATCTAAGATAAAAATGTATTTCGGGTGTTTGTAATCTGCTAAATTAGCGCTGAGAAAATCATGGACCTTTTCACTCGTAAGTAACGCATCATTACATGTCACAAAAGCAATACTACATGACCCCCATTTTTGATCTTTTACAGGTAAAACCAGAGCTTCTTTGATACCTATTAATTTTTCTATGCAAAACTCAATCTCTTGCGGATAGATATTTTCTCCGCCGGAAATATACATATCATCTTTTCTCCCTTTTAGGTACAAATATCCTTCAGAATCGCTGTACACTAAATCACCCGTATGTAACCAGCCGTCTTTAATTTTATCCCTTGTAGCTACTGAGTTGTTCCAATATCCAGGAGTTATAATATCTCCCTGAATACATAACTCGCCAATTTCATTTTCTTTGAGCCTTTTTCCATTTTCATCTATGATTTTAATTGAAAGATAAAAGTTAGGTTTACCAATAGAATTTGGTTTTAATAACGCCATTTCATGATGGAGAGAAGTGATGCTTGGTCCAGCTTCCGTTAAGCCGTAACCAGGTCTAATATCAATATTTTTTTCTGTTTTCCAATGTGAAACCAATTCAAAACTAACCATTTCTCCTCCCGAAATGATATATCGCAAATCGGCTAATTTTGCTTTTTGGAATATAGCGGTTTTCTGCATCATCGTCAACATTGTTGGCAAAGCCATAAACAAAGTTGTTTTATTCTCTTCCAAAAGATATAAAACGCGTTCAGCATCAAATTTTTCTACCATCCCAATGTGTGCCCCTTTGTGCAATAAAGGAGTAATAAAAATATTCCACCCTGAAGTATGATACGGCGGTAGCGCATTAATAGTAGAATCCTTGAAAGTGATTCCCAATTGCATTGAGGTATTCAAACTGTTCCAAAACAACATTTTATTGGTATACAAAACACCTTTTGGCATTCCAGTTGTTCCTGAAGTATAAAAAAGAAATAGCGGGTTACTCTCTTTTATTTCTTTTTTAATTACGAAAGCGGATTGCTCTTCTCTTTTGAAAATAACCGTCAATTCCGAAACATCATAAAAAGGAATATTTAATGCCCCAAAATTAACTTTTGCCTCCTGGGCTTTACTGTAAATCAATAAAGAGGGACGACAATCGGCTATTAAACCTTTGATTTCAGCCTCTGAAAGCCGATAATTCAAAGGGGTCAGTATTGCGCCTAACCTTTGGCATGCCGAAAAAAGCACGAGATAAAAAGGGCCGTGCTCTGCTAAAACAGCAATTCGATCTCCTTCCTGAATATTTATACTAATTAGATGGTTTACTACATGGTTAGCATAGTTATGAATAGCCGCATAAGTGTAACTCTCCTGATCATCATATGATGTCACAGCTATCTTATCAGGCGTATAATCAGCCCATTTCGCAATCCAGTCTAAGGTATTCATATGTTGGCAGTTTTATTACTTAATTTATAAAAAATCAATCCAGTACATAAGGAAGTCAAAATTGCAATCGCTGCTGATACTCCAGGATTATTTACAGTCTCTTGCATATAAGGTGTGATACGTAAATAATAAATTCCAAAATGGGACACTAAAGCCACTACACTAGCGGTAAAAACCACTTTTATAGGCACTTCTTTAAAAAATGTACCAAACAAAACTGGAACAAAAGCTGCAGCAAAATAAGCATAAACTCCATTTTGAGCAAAAATAGCGACACTTAATGCTGGATGTTGAATTTGTTCCCAACTTAAAATAAAACTAACAACGGCTAGCAACACAATTACCACCTTATTGATTAAAAATGATTTTTCTTTCGATTTTGGAGCTACTGTTCCAATAATATCTGTTGTAATTGTAATGGATAATGACTGAATCAAACTCTCTAAAGTAGATAAGCCAGCAGAAATAAGCCCAACAACTACCAATACTCCTGCAGCTACAGAGAATTTAGTAACCACATAAGTAGGAATTATTTCATCCATTTTTAGAGGCTTGCCATCAACAGTTAAATCAGGAAAAGTTAGTCGCGCGTATAGCCCCACAAACACAACCAAAAAATAAATCGACATAAAAAATATACTGCTAAGCAAGTATAAATTTACTTTAGAAGGATCTTTTAGCATCAAGGACTTAGTAATAATATGAGGCTGACAAACAATGGCTACCCCAATCACGATTTGTGCAAAAATAATTTCGAAATAATCCCTAAACAAAAAACTGCTTTCATTTGTTGTTTGTGTCAATTTAGGGTCAATCGCGTTTAGCTGATCTATAAAACCTGAAATGCCATTTTCAAAAAACTCTCTTCCGGAGTAAAGCATCATAATAGCCACTATGAGCATTATTATCGCTTGGATAGTATTGGTGTAAACCATAGAATTAGCTCCTCCAAACATCATATAGCCGAAAACAAAAATCGTAATTCCCATTAAGACATAAAAGGGATCTGCTTGTAGTGATTTAGAAATTACCTGTGTTAAACCAACATTAATTAGAACAACAAAAGTAATCAATAACAAAGCAATAACACCGAAGAAAAACTTGTATGAATTACTATTATAACGGTTCCCCATCCATTGTGCCATCGTAGTTGCTTTTACCTTACTACCGTATTTTGCAAAGCCTTTGGTAAAAACGATGAGAGAAATAATTGCCGCTATTGGCATTACAATTCCAAATGAAATGAATCCGGAAACCCCGTACAACGCAATAAACCCTGGATTAATTACAAAAGTAGCCGCACTTGTCATCGAAGCAGCTAATGACAAACCAACGACCCACGAAGGGAAGCCCATATTACCCACCGCATAATCAGAAATACTTTTTGCTTTTAAAGCGCCTCTGACAACAAAAAACAAAATAACTAGAGCATATAAGACTAATATTATACCGATATACAGCGTCCAATTTTGGGAATCCTTCATATTTTCGAAATTTATCTATAACAAAAAAAGACAATTAATGACTACAGTTCTATACAAGTATATTAATATCCTAGTGTGACTATTACAATTAAAAACTAATTTTAATGTAAAACATCAACAAAAACAATAATTAAATAACAGTGTGACTTAAAATCATATTCCGAATCATCATGTTTCAAGTCCATCCGAAATCCCCGAAATTTTTGAATATGCCCATTATCAAACTTATGATTTAAACTTTATAAACAATACTACTGCTTCCATTTGTTTTTAAGTCGCAAAAAAACCAATGCTGTTATATACGCATCGCCAATTGCCGTATGTCGATCACTTTTTTGAATTTTAAAAATCCCACATAATTCATCCAAACCAGTATGCTGATCTTCCTGCAGTCCTTTAAATTTTTGATACATCAAATCAGTATCGATACTTCTATTTTTGAGTTTACCCAGCCCCATCCGTTTTAATGCTTCATTTATCATTTTAACATCAAAACTCACATGATGACCCACAAGTACCGCATCCTTTATAAAAGCGAGAAATTCCATTATTGCTTCGGTCTCTGCAATTTTTACTTCCTTACCCTCCTTTAAAATCCCATGAATAGGCACTGTTTCTTTCTTAAAAATATCTTGCGTCAAAAACAGTTCTAAATAATCGTTTACGCTAATGGTATTTTCATAAATACCAACAGCACCAATCGACAGAATCACATCTGTTCTATAATTCAGACCTGTAGTTTCTGTATCAAAAGCCACAAGCCGCCGCTCTAAATCATTTTTTACTTTAGAGTCAAAACAGGACAAATAGCTTTTCCAAAATTCAGGATAGACTTTCGTATCTTTTTTAAACCAATCGAATAGCTTCATTTACGTAAAATAAGTGAGTTGAAATCGGGTTTTGAGAATTTCCTGTACATCATGAATCGGCTGAAAAGCATTTTTAAGTTTTAGCCTATCCAGTTTTGACAATTTATTTAAATCCAGGTATCTTCCACCGGAATTATTTGCAAAACCTTCTTCGGTTCTAAATTTTAGCAAAACAGAGAATGCATCAGAACAAGCCTCGTAAATCGCAGCATTTTGAGGTTCTAAAGCTGCCAATTCTTTAAATCGTACGAGAGTATTATTTGTTCCTGTGATTTTTTGATCCAAGCACAACAATCTGGCAGCATCAATTAAAGGCATTAAGCCACGGCCTTTAACATCAAAACTATCTTTATGTTCGCCATCTTTCTCTACTAAGAACTGCCTGAAAAAACCAAGTGGAGGCGGGTTTTTCATAGCATCACCTCCCAAGTATGCAAAGAAAATCTGATTGTTAGCTACATTTTTAAAAATAGCCTCCGTGATTGAATCAACCAACTCTTTATTGCCATAAACAAAGTCATAATCAAAAAATATGGAGCACATTAAAATCCCTTTCTCTCCCGGACTATTGATCCAGGTAGCATATTGATCCTTCCATTCAGTTACAGACTTGCACCATAATGGATTACTCGCCATCATTTCTGCAGGACAAAATTCGTAGCCAACAACATTTAATATATTGGTCACATTTTCCGCTAATTGAATAAAATATTTCTTAACCTCATCGTGTTTTTCTGCAGCTACATCTTCAAAAACCAAAGCATTGTCTTGATCTGTCAATAACAATTGCTCTTTTCTTCCCTGACTCCCTATATTCAACCATGCAAATTGAACAGGAGGCTGTTGCTTCATTTTTAAAACAGACAACTCAATTGCTCTTTTTGTAATAGCTGAATTAATCTCCCCTGTAATCTGGCAAATATGACCAATAGGAATATTTTCATCCAAAGCATTCTGAATTAATTGCGTTAGGTTTTCTCTAATCCCTTTAAGCTCTTCTGCTGTGTTTGCCCGTTTTGTTTGTTTTATAAGTACTCCTGGATTATTCGCTTGCGCAGTAAAAACATCATGTTCAGAAATAATTCCTATGATTTCTGACGCTGGCGTACCATCTGACGTCACACATAAATGCCCAATATTGTGCTGCATCATCAACAACTGGACTTCAGCAACAGATCGATTTACCGCTACAGTAATTACGGGTGCCGACATAATTTGGTCTGCACTATCATTTATAGAAAACATTCCCGTAGCAATTTTAGAACGTAAATCTTTGTCGGTAATAATACCTATTGGCAATCGATTCTCTTCAATAACAACACTGCCTATTTTATACTTTACCATAATTTCAGCTATGGCCTTTACGGTTTCTTTTCCGTTAGCTGTAATAGGATTTTCAGTATGCGAAATAGGTTTGAAATACTGAATTACAGCATCTTGTTCATTATAGATTATATTTTCTGAAATCAATTTTCCCTTATTTTCTTTGTCGTAGGGATTTCGTGTATTAGAAGCAAAACTCTCTAATAAAAACTCAGATACCTCTCGATTTTGAAAAACATACTTTTTAAAAACAGCAATAGGAATCGCGTAGAGCAAACTTTCTTCTCGAGCCATGGCGTCCATCAAATAATTATCCTTGGCAAAAAAAGGTCGGAGTCCCAAAATATCACCTTCATCACATTTATCGATAAGAATTTCTTTTTCGTCATAAGAAATCGACAAACCCACTGCTCCGTCTTTAACAATATAAAAAAAGGGATGCGGTTGATCATTCACATTAAAAAGCACCTGATTCTTTTCCAAATAAACCACCTGCGATTCTTTAGAAATCACAATCAAATCAGGCATACTAAGACTTAAAAAAGGAGGGTGTTTTTTTAAAAAATCGGCTATTCGCTCTGCTATTGAGTTTTTCATAAACTTATTATTGATATCTAAAATTACACAAAATAGACAAGGTTCTGACTAAAGGCTAATTAAACTGTAAAAAAAATAAAGGTAAATCGCGCTTAAAAGTGCCAAAACCCTAACAAATCAACACTAAAAATAAGTTATCTATAAATTAAAAGCATTTTATTTACATTATTCTTTTAAACATAATTGCTAATTTACTATATTTATGCAAATTTTATATACATGGAGATTTTAGCCTGCCCAAAATGCCAAGGAAACCACATCATAAAAAGTGGCGTAATCAACAACAAACAAAGGTATTTATGTAAAAAATGTAATTATTTTTTTACTGTTAACAAAATCGGAAAAAAGATAGATGATTACTATGTCACCAAGGCACTCCAACTATATCTCGAAGGATTGAGTTATCGCGAGATTGAGCGTATTATTGGGGTATCGCATGTAACTGTTAGTAACTGGGTAAAGTCTTTTAATATAAAAAAACCATCTCACGCTAACTACCACCCTACTTATAAGATTTTTAATCACTTAGAACTAGTCGAATACATCAAAAACAAAGATTTACTATCAGGAGCAGGTATGATAATAACCGAGCTCGGGGATAAGTTCATGCTTATAAAATGGGAACGTTTTAAAGATTAACTATAGTTGTTTACATCTATATATAGCTTACTTTTTTTTCTTAACAAAAAATTAGACTTTGGTACCCTAGAAACTAACCATTTCTCCTAACCAAACTAAAAGTTTATTATGAAAAAAGTTTATTTGATCGCAGCAGTCCTGCTTTTATCTTTAAAAGGCTTTTCACAAGGCTCTCCTGATTATGGAGCCGGAATGAAATTTAATCTTAATGAGGATGGCTCAAAGTACCTTAGAGTATTGTCATGGGCCCAAATTTGGGGACAATACAATTCTGACCGTCCACTTGACGGTAACGGCAATGAACAAGCTGATCTGGACTTCAGCGTAAGAAGGGCACGTGTATTGATTTACGCGCAAATTAATAAAGACTTTTTAATTATAACTCATTTTGGACTTAACAGCCTAAACGTAGATACAATGAGTCCAACAGGAAAAGGGGATGGTTCCCAACTATTCATGCATGATGCTTATGTGCAATACAGTCTTGGAAAGGACAATGCAGTTGGAGGAGGATTACATTACTGGAACGGAATCTCTCGTTTAAATAATCAAAGCACATTAAACCTAATGACACTGGATAACCAAAGACAAGCATGGGCAACTCTTGGTTTATCTGATCAATTTGCCAGACATATTGGAGCATTCGCAAAAGGTGCTTTTGGTAAATTTCAATATCGCGTTGCCATAAACGGTGCATCTACAAATAATTTACAAGCCTCTACAGTACCTGTAAACAATGGCGCAGCAACTTACACTGGCGCTAGATTACTAGGCTCAAAAGAAGCAGGAAGAACATACGCTGGTTATTTTGAATATGGCTTTTTAGATTCTGAAAGCAACTTTTTACCTTATAAAGTAGGTACTTACTTAGGAACAAAAAAGGTCTTCAATATTGGAGCTGGTTTCTTCTCACACCCTAATGGTTCCGTTATAGCTGATGCCGCTGGAAATTTGAGCGGAGAAAACGTTACAATTTTTGGACTAGATGCTTTTTACGATGTGCCAGTAGGGACAAAAGGCGCCGCTCTTACTGCTTATGCCTTATATCAAAACACCGATTACGGAAAAGATTATAGACTAGGAACAACTTATGAAACTGGATCAATGGTTCATGCACATCTGGGTTATGTTCTTCCTGGAAAATCAAAAACTCGTTTTCAGCCGTATGTATCTTACGATGAAAGACAAATAGATGCCATAAACGATAATGCTTCTCAATTTGGCATTGGAGCAAATGCATTTTTTAGCGGTCACAATTCTAAACTGACTTTAGAATACCAAACCTTAAAATATGCTACAAACAAAGCAGTAAATACACTTACGCTGCAAGCAATGATTTACCTATAATCTATTAACTTTTTAATCACAACTATCATGAGCGATAAACAAGACAACGCAACTGCGTATTGGAAGGAAAACCTAAGATACCTTCTGATATTATTAAGCATTTGGTTTGCTGTTTCCTACGGAGCAGGAATCCTTTTCAAAACTGCATTAGACTCCATTAAGTTAGGTGGCTTCCCACTTGGTTTTTGGTTTGCACAACAAGGTTCTATTTATGTATTTGTCATACTGATATTTGTCTATGTTCGACTAATGAACAAGCTAGACAAAAAATACGGTTACGACGAATAATTTAAAAACTATAAAAAAATAAAACATCATGGATTTACAAACTTGGACCTATATACTCGTTGGAATAACATTTACGCTCTATATCGGGATTGCAATTTGGTCTCGTGCGACATCGACTAAAGAATTTTATGTTGCTGGTGGAGAAATTTCACCATTAGCAAATGGTATGGCTACGGCCGCTGACTGGATGAGTGCTGCTTCCTTTATATCTATGGCCGGAATCATCTCCTTTGATGGATATGACGGTGCCGTTTATTTAATGGGTTGGACTGGTGGATATGTATTACTAGCACTTCTACTTGCACCTTATCTGAGAAAATTCGGGAAATTTACTGTGCCGGATTTCATTGGAGAGCGTTACTATTCTAATAGTGCTAGAACCGTTGCTGTCGTTTGTGCGCTAGTTGTTTCATTTACTTACGTAGCTGGACAAATGCGTGGTGTGGGTCTCGTATTCTCTAAATTTTTAGAAGTTGATATTAATACTGGTGTTATCATAGGAATGGTAATTGTTTTGTTCTACGCCACGCTGGGAGGAATGAAAGGAATCACTTATACCCAAGTAGCACAATATTGTGTTTTAATATTTGCCTTCATGGTTCCAGCTATCTTTATTTCGATACAAATGACAGGAAACCCAGTTCCACAATTAGGAATGGGAGCAACAATCACAGGAACTGACACTTATTTAATTGACAAATTAAACGGTCTTTCTACAGATCTTGGGTTTGCAGTTTATACCGATGGTACAAAATCAATGATAGATGTCTTTGCAATCACATTAGCCTTAATGGTGGGTACGGCAGGATTACCTCACGTAATTGTACGTTTCTTTACCGTTAAAAGAGTAAAAGATGCCAGAAAATCTGCGGGATATGCTTTGATCTTAATTGCCATATTATATACTACTGCACCAGCAATTGCTGTTTTTGCAAAAACAAACTTAATCGAAACTGTTAACGGAAAAGACTATACTTCAATGCCAGCTTGGTTTACTAAATGGGAGAAAACAGGTCTATTGACATTTGAAGATAAAAACGGAGACGGAAAAATTCAATATTATAATGACAACTCTAAAGACGCTGCATTTTTAGCAGCGGAAGAAGCAAAAGGAAATAAAGGTAGTGAGCTGATTATCGATAAAGATATCATGGTTCTTGCTAATCCAGAAATTGCCAACTTGCCTAACTGGGTTATTGCATTAGTTGCTGCTGGAGCATTAGCTGCTGCCTTATCTACTGCTGCTGGTTTATTACTAGTAATTTCAGCTTCTGTGTCTCATGATATTATCAAAAAAATGATCAACCCTAATATTTCTGAAAAAGGAGAACTTTGGGCTGCTCGTGGAGCCGCAGCTGTTGCTGTAATTATTGCAGGTTATTTTGGCATCAATCCTCCAGGCTTTGTGGCCGCAGTTGTGGCGCTCGCTTTTGGACTAGCCGCTGCTTCTCTTTTCCCTGCAATTATCCTTGGTATTTTTGACAAAAAAATGAATAAAGAAGGCGCTATTTCAGGTATGGTTATCGGGCTATTATTGATGCTTTTCTACATGTTGAAATTCAAATTTGGACTTTTTGATGGTGGAAAAGATGCTGTTGCTGGCTTAAAAGAAAGCTGGTGGTTCGGAATTTCTCCTGAAGGTTTTGGAACCATAGCAATGATTGTAAACTTTGCCGTAGCATTTGCTGTCAAAAGTTTCACACCAGAACCTCCACAAGATGTTCAAGATATCGTAGAGCATATTAGAATTCCTTCTGGTGCTGGAGAAGCAACACACTAGAAATTATTAAATAGGTTATAAAAATATTTTTAAACTATACAATCTCTACATTTGTTTGTAGAGATTGTATTATTTAACACCATGAAAAAAAGACACGAACAAAAGTTGGTTATCCTCTCAATGCTTTTAGTATTAGCACTGAATATTCCGCTATTGCTATTATTTGACAATTCAAAGTCTCTCTTTGGTTTTCCAATTATCTACGTGTATATCTTTTCGGCATGGTTGTTCTCTATAGCGATCTCATACATAATCATAAAAAAATATTATGAGTAGTATTGGTCTTATATTGATTTTAGGGCTCTATGTATCTATCCTCTTTTACATAGCGCATTGGGCAGAAAAAAGGAGTAATTCTAAATGGACTACTAATCCGTATATCTACTCATTTTCCTTAGCTGTATATTGCACGGCTTGGACTTATTATGGAAGTATTGGCGTGGCTGCACAATCAGGTCTAAGCTACCTGCCTATTTATTTAGGTCCAATTATCATCATTCCAACTTGGATGATTATCCTTAAAAGAATTGTACGCATCTCAAGAGTAAACAAAATATCCAGTATTGCTGATTTTATTTCTTTGCGTTATGGAAATAGTAGATTTCTGGGTGCACTAGTAACCTTAGTATGTATTTTTGGTATTTTACCGTACATTGCTTTACAACTAAAATCCATTTCAGACACTTTTAATATTGTAACTAATACGCAGTCGAGTTCTAATATTTTTAGTGATACCACCACTTACGTTTGCATCGCACTCGCATTATTTGCGTCCTATTACGGGACAAAATATGTAGATGCTTCCGAAAAAAGACACGGAATCGTTACCGCTGTTGCGATGGAGTCTATCTTAAAATTAGTCTTCTTTTTAATCATAGGTATTTATGTTACCTACTTTGTGTTTGATGGCTTTGATGACATCTATGCTAAAGCAGCATTACTTGATAATTTTGACAAAAAAAATACTATTGGAGGATTAACAGAAGGTATCAACTGGTTTTTTCTTTGTGTTTTGTCCATGTTTGCTATTTTTCTATTACCAAGACAATTTCATACTGCTATTGTCGAGAACAATAAGGAAACACACATTAGAACAGCAATATGGATTTTTCCACTGTATTTATTACTTTTTAATATTTTCGTTTTTCCTATCGCTTGGGGTGGAAACATTCTTTTTGAAGGACAGGGCTTAAATGCAGATACCTATTCGCTATTAATTCCACAATTTTTCAACAACAACGTTCTTACCGTTTTAGTATTTCTAGGAGGGTTTTCGGCTGCAATTTCCATGATTATTGTTTCGTCAATCTCCTTATCCACTATGCTTAGTAACAACTTATTAATTCCTTATGGATTTGTAGGTTCGTTAGAGAACTCTTCGCAGAAAAAAAACAACAAACGAATATTGAACTCTAGGAAAATTGCTATTTTCTCATTGATTATTTTAGCTTATTTTATCTATAGATTTTTTGTTTTAGATTACTCATTAGTTTCAATAGGTCTAGTTTCATTTGTAGTTATTGCGCAATTAGCACCTGCTTTTTTTGGTGCTTTATTTTGGAAAAGAGGATCTAAAAAAGGGGCCGTAACAGGAATTATTCTTGGTTTCCTTGTTTGTTTTTACACTTTATTGCTTCCGTATGCTATAGGAATCACGTCTTCTTCTAGCACATTCATTCAAGAAGGACCTTGGGCAATTGAAATATTAAAACCTTTTCAGCTTTTTGGACTGGATTATTTAGAGCCTATCCAACATGCCTTTTTTTGGAGTTTGTTGCTAAACTCGATGAGTTACCTCGCCGTTTCAGTGGGTTTCAAAGGAAATTACAGAGAGCGCAACTATGCTGAAATGTTTGTGGACATTGATAAATACATCACGAATCACGAGAATGCATTTGTATGGAAAGGAACCGCCTACATCTCTGATATTCAAAAAGTGTTGCGCCGTTTCTTGGGTGAGGAAAGAACAGAACGCGCCTTAAACATTTTTAACTTGAAATACAGTATCGACAAAAACATTACTACTGCCGATGCCCGATTTATAAAATTTGCAGAGAATCTATTGACTGGTCATATTGGTACGGCTTCTGCCAAAATTTTAATTTCAAGCGTAATTAAAGAAGACAAAATTAGCCTTCCTGAAGTATTGCGCATTCTAGAGGAATCAAAAGAAAACATAATTATCAACAAAAAATTGACCGATACTTCAAATGAGTTAAAGAAAATAACAGATCAGTTAAAAAACGCAAATCAGGAATTGATAAATAAAGACATTCAAAAAGATGAATTTCTGGATACTGTTACGCATGAACTGAGAACGCCTATTACTGCAATACGTGCGGCAACTGAAATCCTGCATGATGACGATGATGAAATTCCAAATGAATTAAGAAAACAATTTCTAAAAAGTATTATATCAGAGTCTGATCGTTTGAATCGTCTGATTGATAAAATACTGGATTTAGAAAAATTTGAAACAGGGAAGCATAAAATTTACTTGTCAAAAAATAACATTTCAAAAACCATAAAAAATACGATCGATTCAGTAAGACAGTTAATAAATAACAAAAACATTACTATTATATTTAATGCCGCTTCAGAAGAAACAAAAGCCTTTTATGATGAGGAAAGAATCATTCAGGTTGTTCATAATTTAGTATCAAATGCCATAAAATTTTGTCCTACAACAGATGGAGAAATTACGATTACGGTAACTGAGAATACCAAAGACATAGCTGTCCGCGTTCATAATAATGGCAAAGGAATAAAGGTAGAAGAGTTTGAGCCCATATTTGATAAATTTTATCAATCTCGAAATCAGAATGTAAAAAAACCTATAGGAAGCGGTTTAGGACTTGCGATTTGCAAACAAATTATAGAACACCATAAAGGAAGTATTTGGGTCGAAAGTACCGAAGGAAATGGCGCTACATTTATTTTTACATTACCCAATTATAATACAACTGAAAACCAACAGAGATGAAGAAAATTTTAATTGTAGATGACGAGCCCAATATTGTTATGTCTCTGGAATATACATTCAAGAAGAATAATTTTGAAGTTTTCATCGCACGGGACGGACAAGAAGCATTAGATATACTGAATAAACAATTACCAGAGGTAATCATTCTAGATGTCATGATGCCCATGGTTGATGGTTTTGCCACATTGGAACAAATAAAAAAAGACGAACGATTACAACATTGCAAAGTCATCTTCCTATCAGCAAAGAACAAGGAGAAGGACATTGAAAAAGGACTATCATTAGGAGCTAATCTTTATGTCACAAAGCCTTTTTCGATAAAAAAACTAGTGGAACAAGTACAAGAATTAATTCAATAATTAAGATATTACTATTATGAATTACAATGAATATTACGCAAAAAGCATCACTCAACCTGAAAAATTCTGGAAGGAGCAAGCAGGCACAATAGAATGGTACAACAAACCTGAAATCATTTTGTCAGAAGACGAGAACGGTTATCCACTATGGTATAAGGACGGTGAACTAAATATGTGTTACCTCGCCCTCGATAAGCACATCCAGGATGGCTACGGTGATCAGGTGGCAATTATCTACGATTCCCCAGTAACCCAAACTGTAAAGAAATATACTTTTTCTGAAGTAAAAAACGAAGTAGCAAAACTCGCTGGAGGGATGCAATCCTTAGGGTTAAAAAAAGGACACACCGCTATAATTTACATGCCAATGATTCCCCAAGCAGCCTTTGCAATGTTAGCTTGTGCTAGAATTGGCGTAACCCATTCCGTGGTTTTTGGTGGTTTTGCCCCACATGAATTAGCGATAAGAATAGACGATTGCAAACCTAGATTGATTATAACCGCCTCCTCTGGAATAGAAGTGGACCGACTAATCACCTACAAACCACTAGTGGATGAGGCTATTGAACTGGCTTCCCACAGACCAAAAAAAGTAATCGTATTCAATAGAAAATTAGGAGCCCGAGTTCCATTTAAGAAATATGATGTGGATTATGATGCATTAATTTATGGCTCAGAAGAAGCGCCCTGTGTACCTGTTAGCGCCACACATCCATTGTACATCCTGTACACTTCTGGAACAACTGGGAAACCAAAAGGAGTAGTAAGGGACACTGGCGGATGCGCAGTTGCCTTAAAATTTTCGATGCAAAAAATATACAACATAAAAGAAGCCGAAGTTTTTTGGGCGGCTTCAGATGTAGGTTGGGTTGTAGGACACAGCTTTATCGTTTATGGTCCTTTAATTAATAGAAACAGTACTATTATTTTTGAAGGAAAACCAATAAAAACACCAGATGCCAGCACTTTTTGGAGAATTATTGACGAACACAAAGTAAATGCAATGTTTACGGCACCGACAGCTATTCGCGCCATTAAGAAAGAAGATCCAAATGGGGATTTTATAAAAAAATATGATTTAAGCTCTTTAAAAACACAATTTCTGGCTGGAGAACGTTGTGATGTTCCCACCTTAGAATGGTATAACCAACACATTCCTGCTCCAGCAATTGACCATTGGTGGCAAACTGAATCAGGATGGCCTATGATTGCAAATATGATAGGAGTTGAAACTTTACCAATAAAACCAGGTTCTGTAGGTAAGGCAGTTTGTGGCTACGACATTAAAATATTTGATGAAGAAGGAAATGAAGTGCAAGCAAATCAGCAAGGATATGTGGTGGTAAAACTACCCCTACCTCCTGGAACGCTACTTGATTTATGGAATGATAGTCCACGATTTAAGTCAGGCTATTTAAAACAATTTCCTGGTTATTATTTTTCAGGTGATGGAGGATATAAAGATGAAGACGATTATATTTACATCACCGGAAGAGTCGATGATGTCATCAATGTTGCGGGACATCGTCTTTCGACAGCCGAAATGGAAGAAGTAGTTGCCTCGCATCCATCGGTAGCAGAATGTGCCGTTATTGGCATTAACGATGCCCTAAAAGGACAAATACCTTTGGCATTGGTGGTAACTAAATTATACGACGATACAGAACATTTTCAATTAGAACATGAAATTATCAAGATTGTACGCCAAAAAATAGGAGCTGTCGCTTCTTTGAGAAATGTGGTTGTCGTAAATCGATTGCCAAAAACACGTTCCGGTAAAATTCTCCGGAAACTCATGCGAAGTATTGCAGACGGGGACCAGTTTCAAATCCCGTCGACAATCGATGATGAAGCCATCATCGACGAAATCACCGAGGTCTTACAAAAATATGAAATCGGTACTTTTAATAAAAATAACACACTAACTAATTAAATATATCCCACAGATTATGAGTCGCTATAAAATTAACAATCTAGAAGAATACTTTAAAGAATATAAAAAATCAGTCCGCGAGCCAAGAAAGTTTTGGGACAAAATTGCTTCCGAAAACTTCACTTGGTACCAAGAATGGGACAAAGTGGTTGACTTTAATATGGCTGAAGCCGAAATAAAATGGTTTGTCGATGCTAAAGTGAATATCACCAAAAACTGTATTGACAGACATCTTGCCAAAAAAGGAGACAAAACCGCAATCATTTTTGAACCCAATGACCCTAGTGAAGAAGCCCTTCATATTTCCTACACTGAATTGCACGAACGCGTTTGTAAAATGGCAAACGTATTACGTGAACAAGGAATAGAAAAAGGAGATCGCGTTTGTATTTATTTACCAATGATTCCTGAACTGGCTATTACCACTTTGGCTTGCGCTAGAATTGGAGCCATCCATTCCGTTGTTTTTGCTGGGTTTTCAGCATCAGCAGTGGCAACCAGAATAAATGACAGTGATTGTAAAATGGTCATCACTTCAGATGGTGGATATCGCGGAAACAAAACGATAGATTTGAAAGGAATCATCGATGAAGCATTGGTAAACACACCTTGTGTTGCTAACGTTTTGGTGGTAAAAAGAACAAACAGCTCGATAAATATGCAAGAAGGACGTGACCAATGGTTACAACCCCTTTTAGATGCAGCTTCAGACAATAATACGGCAGAAATTATGGATGCCGAGGATCCGCTATTTATACTTTACACTTCCGGTTCAACTGGGAAACCAAAGGGAATGGTACATACCACAGCAGGATATATGGTTTACGCAGCCTACACTTTCAAAAATGTATTCAACTATGAAGACAATGATATATTCTGGTGTACTGCAGATATTGGTTGGATAACTGGGCACTCCTATATTTTATACGGACCTTTATTGAACGGCGCTACAACGGTAATTTTTGAAGGAGTTCCTTCTTATCCAGATTATAGTCGTTTTTGGGAAGTTATTGTTAAACACAAAGTAACACAGTTCTATACTGCGCCAACTGCTATTCGTGCTTTAGCAAAAGAGAGTTTAGATTTTGTACAGAAATACAAATTAGATACCCTCAAAGTAATCGGTTCCGTAGGAGAACCTATAAATGAAGAAGCTTGGCACTGGTACAATGACCACGTGGGCGATAAAAGGTGTCCTGTAGTAGACACTTGGTGGCAAACAGAAACAGGAGGTATTATGATCTCCCCTATTCCTTTTGTGACTCCTACTAAACCAACTTATGCTACACTCCCATTACCAGGAATCCAACCCGTATTAATGGATGAAAAAAGAAATGAAATAGAAGGAAATCAAGTAGTGGGTAGTTTGTGTATTAAATATCCATGGCCAGGGATTGCCAGAACCATCTGGGGTGATCATAAAAGATATAAAGAAACCTATTTCAGTGCCTTTCCAGGAAAATACTTTACTGGAGACGGTGCCTTACGTGATGAAGTAGGTTATTACAGAATTACAGGTCGTGTAGATGATGTTGTTATCGTTTCTGGTCATAATTTAGGAACTGCTCCTATTGAAGATGCTATCAACGAGCATCCAGCCGTTGCTGAGTCAGCGATTGTAGGTTTCCCTCATGACATTAAAGGAAATGCACTATATGGCTTCGTTATTCTAAAAGAAACGGGGGAATCTCGTGACAGAGAAAACCTAACAAAGGAAATCAACCAACAAATTTCGAACCAAATTGGGCCTATCGCCAAGTTAGACAAAATTCAATTTGTATCTGGTTTACCTAAAACTCGTTCTGGAAAAATTATGCGTAGAATCTTGCGAAAAATAGCTGAAGGAGACTATTCTAATTTTGGAGACACGTCCACTTTATTGAATCCGGAAATTGTGGAAGAAATAAAGAACGGTAAAGTTTAATTTTTTATTAGCTTTAATTTGTTAAGAAACTGCTTCATAAATGGAGCAGTTTCTTTTTATATAAAAATGCCTCCAAATAGTGTCTAACTTTTTGGAGGCAGTTTATTAAGCAACAGCTTTTTTAAAACAGAATCAAAAACTATTTTTTTATAAATTTCATCACTTGAACCTCATTGTTTTCATTCAGTGCTTTTACAACATACACTCCATTACTTAAATCACTCACGTTATATTGAGACGATGTAGACTGATTGCCGTTGAAGCTTTTCATCAATTGTCCAGTGACAGAATAAATTTGGACTTTAGAAGCTGCCGTATTTAATGTGAAGTAATTAGTTGCAGGGTTAGGATATAGATAGATTCCATTTTCTTTTTCAAAATTGGCTATAGCCAAATTAGCGACCTTATTACCATATATTCTAAATTCTCCGGCAGGAATACTAATTGCCGCATTAACATCAGTAACAGTAATCGAGGTATTATCCATTAAATTATACCAAGTTCCTGTGTAAGGAAAACCAGTAGGTACATTTTTAGTAGCTAAATCAAAATTAGCTAACACTAAAACATCTTTCAATTGGCTTGAAGCCAATGAACTATTAGTGATTTTAATAGTAGGAGTTAATGATGAACTACTGATGGTTGCAGTCCCTGAAAAAACAGGTTCCTTAATTTTCATCGTAATCATTTTAGCCCAATCGGTATAAATTTTATTTCGATTGTTATCGCCAAGCCAATTGTTCACCCATTGCGGTTGCGGCTTAGTGTCTAATTTACAATCTCCTGAAATAGCATCATCAGAAGTATTTACAGAACCATTGTTGCATGTAAAAATGGAAAGATCCCACCCCAGCTCACCAAAATGATAAATCATCTTTGGTCCCGGAACTAACAATGTCACAGCCCCTAAAGCAGACATTCTGGAAAGTGCAGTAGCTGGTGTTTTTACATTGTATCCATTTAGATTAGCACCATACTGTATGTTTTTATACATTAAGCGCTCCTCATCATGGCTCTCTGCATAACCCATTAATCTATTCTTTGTAAATCCGTGAGCAGTACTATTTATTCTAGAAATGTTATTATCTGAATTATACCCCATGGTCAACTGATTGTATTGTTCAGTCATTTTACCCCACATCATAATCCCTTTGCTAACCGCATCATCAATTCTATAATTCGCCCATTGTTGTTCCTCAGTATCTGTACCTAAATGCTCAAAAATGGTATAGTGTGTAGCGTCCAAACTCCAAGAATAATCTGCATACGTTTTCAATACCGCTACTCTGTCCGCTTGCAATTGATTTGTACAATTATCTTGACCACCAGCAACACTTGAAGGACAGTTTTGAGTAAAACCTTTGGTTAAATCCCAACGCAATCCATCAATTTTATATTCTTCTATCCATTGTTTGACTACTCTTTTTACATAGTTTTGAGTTCTAAGCATCTGATGGTTAAAATCGCTCCCTACATTATAACTGTGCATGGCTTCTGTATTAAAATAAGGATTTTCAGCTGATGGCGAACCCCAACCGTCACCGTCAGGATCATTCATCCACATACGCACCATAGGGTTTCTTCCGAACGCGTGATTTAAAGCAACATCAAGAATTACGGCAATCCCGTTTTGATGACAAACATCTACCAGTTCCTTGAATTTACTCGAAGTTCCATAAAACTTATCCAAAGCCATATGAAAAGAAGTATTGTAACCCCAACTTTCATTACCTTCAAATTCCATTACTGGTAATAATTCGATAGCGTTTATCTTTAGATTTTTGAAATAATCCATTCTATCAATTACACTTTGATAAGTTTTGGCAGCATCAAAATCACGAACCAATAGCTCATAAACCACCAATTTCTCTTTTTCTGGTTTTACAAAATTAGTTGTTGCAGTACTCCATGGATATGGAGTCTGTCCTGTTTGCAAAACAGTAACATCTCTTTGTTGACCTACTGGATAAACAGGTAAATTTGGATACGATAATGCTGGAATATAAGGATCATCATCCGCCGATAATACCAAAGTAGAATAGGGGTCAGCCGTTTTTACCAGTGATGGTGTTCCTGCGATAGGTGTGACATCAACCACCCAATATTGATAGGTATAATTTGTACCTGATATCAATCCAGTTAGTTCTAACCAAAACTTACCTGAGCTAGGATCCTTTTTCATGGCATAGTTAGTATTTGGCTCCCATCCGTTGAAACTTCCCGCTACATAGATAAAATCTTTTAGCGGAGCATCTAAAACTAACGTTGCCTTTGTAGCATCTGCAGTATTATAATTGATACCATCCAATAATCCAGAAGGCATTGCTGCCGGGATTGTACCTGGATTAAGAACCACACTGAATTTTTTGCTAACTGTTGTTGCTCCTTGTGTAACTACCAATTCATAGTTTTGATTAGCGTTTATATTCGTATGGTTATAGCTATAACTTGAAGTGCTGGTATTTGTATTAATACTTACTCCATTAGCCTTTAAATTATAACTGGCATTACCATTAGTATTATTTGCGACAATATTTAAACTTCCTCCTGAGGCTATAATCGTTGAACTATTTACTGCCGGAGAACTTAAATTCACTTGAAAACTACCAACCTCTGCTAAGATATCTTGTGATTTTTTGTCACCAGTACCATCTTTAGCTTTAATTAAAAAGCCTATTTTTCCTATACCTGTAATATTATAATACGCAGAAGGCGTGATTGTTTTAGTATAAATATCAGATCCTGGATTATATGAAAATTTACTTGCTTCGTCAGAAGAAGTCCAAGAACCATTTAATGGAGTCCCCTTTTGGTTCGTATCATCAATATCAAAAGCCCAAGCCCAAAGGTACAAAGCATTTCCAGTTACTCCCCAAGCAGACTCATTTATACTACTCCCATTTATGGTGATAGTAATTGAAGTCGTTTCTTCGAAAGTAGCTGGATTAATGCTATAACTAACAGTTTGTTGTTGGGCGAAAGCCCCAATTGATAAGAAAAACAGTATTAAGAGTAGAGTTTTTTTCATAATATTCATTCTTTAAAAATTATAAAAAAGGGCTATCGAAAAGATAGCCCTTTTTGGAAAATAAAATATATTATTGTTTTACCATAGTATAAGTATATGCTCTTGGGTGACTTAAATCTAAAGTAATTAAATAAGTACCTGCAGTAGTACTAATATTAGTACCTCCTGCGTCTAAAGTACCATCAGCACCAGTATCTCCAAAGTTATAATCCCAGTTGTTATTAGCTCTAAATTTCATTCCATTATCTGGAGCAGATTGAGTTGTCAAAGTGGCAATAATGGACCAAGTTTTAGCTACCTTATTATAAGTCATCTTAGTATCAGCAGCCCAACCTCCTGGAGTACCATTACCTACAATTCCCCAAACTAGCGGAGTAGCTTTGTATGTTAATTTCTCTGTATCTACTTCAATTTTGTAATAACCAGCTGCTGGAATTTTAAAATTTGCTCCAGTTGCAGCAATAGTCCCTGCTGTAGCTCCGGCAGCATATTCACCTTTCCAATCTGGGAAACTTGTAAATTTAAATTGATCCTCTTGATCTGCACCTGTAAAAGCCGCAAAATTTACATAACCTTCAAAGTCTACTTTTCCGTATCCTGAAGCTGAAAGCGTTGGAGATGTAGCAGGATCCCAATTATTTGGGTATCCAGAAGCTTTTGCATATCCACCAGGAACCCATAATTTAGGGCTTTCAGTTGTGTAAGGAGTAATAACTATTCCAACTACATTAGAAAGCATTACTTCAGTACCAACAGTAGATTTCACTCTTATTTCAAATTCAGATGGAGCAAAAGGCGTGCTTTTCAATGTTAATGCTGCTCCATTCATAGTTTCAACTGAAACTGATGCTTGGTTTTCAGATTTTCTTGAAGCTAATACTACAGGTGTTTTAAACGCATTTCCTTTTTTGTCGATTTCTACAGTGTAAACAACTTCTACAGTACCACCATAGTTAGCAGATTTCCATGTAAAACGCTCCGCTTGTGCAGCTGCATTTGCAGGAGAAAGTACGTAAGAAGCACCAGATGTTGGAGCTGTTAGTACTGGTGAATCAACTCCTTCGATAACAGGTCTGTCTTGAACGTCTTCAACACTACAAGACAAAGCAACTACTGCAAATAAAGCAATTATTGATTTTGTTATATTTTTCATTTTTATAAATTTTTAAAATTATTAGTATCCAGGGTTTTGTATTAATTTACTATTTGATGCTAGGGCTGTTGCAGGAATTGGGAATAAATCTCTGTAAGACTGTGTTGGAGATCCTCCGGCCACATTTCCTTTCCAAGGCCATAAATAACTTCCTCCAGAAAATTTACCAAAACGAATTAAATCCGTTCTTCTGTGTCCTTCCCAGTGTAATTCTCTAGCTCTTTCGTCAAGAATAAAGTTCAAATTAAGATCCCCTTGAGTTACTGCCGCACCTTTAGCTCTCGTTCTTAAAGCATTCATGTATGTTGTGGCAGTTGCTAAACTTCCACCCGCACCTCTTACAGCACATTCTGCATACATTAAATAAGCATCTGCCAAACGGAAAATAGGAAAATCTGAATCTGAAAAATCCCCAGACTTATCAGAACCCTGTACTCCGTTTACAGTCACATTTCTAAACTTTTGAATAGCGTACCCATCAGTAAAAGTCCCTATATCCTTAATTTCTTTAGTTTGTCCTTCTGTATAAAACTGTCCACGTCTATCAGTTGTATTCGCAGTAAACTTATCTACAAATGCTGCAGTAGTTCTGATACCAGCCCAACCACCATTGATTCCAAATTCAGCTGCTTTCATGCTTCCACCTACTGGTGCATGCGTTAAGAAAGTAGTTCCACCATAAGTTTGTGTACGAAGACCATCAAATGCGATAGCAAAAATAAATTCGTTTTGCGCACCATTTTTATCATTATCAGCAAGAAACAACTGATTGTAATTGTTGTGCAATGAATAAGATGAACCAACAATTTTTGTAATTAATGGTACAGCAGCTGCGTAATTATCAGTACCGATATACACTTTTGCATTCATATACAATTTAGCTTGTAACATCCAGGCAGCGGCCTGATCTACACGATAAGCCTCATTTGTTTTTGGCGCTTTCATTAACGGAGTAATAGCAGTTAACTCTTCATCAACAAATTTGTACAATTCAGCTCTTGTTGCATATTCTGGGTAAAAGAAAGTACTAGGAGAATCTTCAGTAACCAATGAACCACCTCCAAATGTATCAATCAAATGCCAGTACGTCATTGCTCTCAAGAAACGAGCTTCAGCTCTATAAACAGCAATTTCTGCTTTTAATGCAGCATCTATTCCTCTAGCAGCCAATTTCTCATCAGTAGTCTGACGCAAAAATTCGTTACAGTTTACAATTTGAAAAGAGAAACGAGCAAAAGTTGCATTAATAAAACTATCCGAAGAACTCCATGTTTGAGAATGGAAATCTTTAATAGACCCATCATTCCACCCAATAACTGCTTCGTCAGTTGTCAATTCTTGCATCATCCAATACCCTCTCACATATTGACTTGTTCCCTCATCAATGCCTGAAATATCTCCTTTTCCTGCAGGACCTTGTTGACCTGATGTAGCAAAACCAGCATATAGTTTTGCTAAATTTTGTTTGTACGATTCCGGCGAGCTAAAAAACTCCTCACCTGGAACTGAATCTCCTTTATCTGGAGATTGGACTAAATCATTTGTACATGATGGAAAAGTAAGCACCAGCAGGAACAAAGAAACACCCAATAATCGTTTATATATATTTTTCATTTTTCTTATTATTTGTATTAGAAATTAACGTTCAAACCTAACGTAAAAGTAATTGGTCTAGGGTATAAATTTTTATCAATACCACCTGAGATCTCAGGGTCTAAGCCATCATAATTGGTTATTACCAAAATATTTTGAGCAGCCAATGTTAATTTAACCAATGACGTAGCATTTTCTTTTTGATTAAAAGTATAGCCTACACTTACATTGTCCAATCTAATAAATGAAGCATCTTGTACGTAATAATCAGAGTGTAATTGAAAATTATCCGAATTAACAAAACCAGTTTCTAAAAGATTAGCAACACCATTGCTTAAATCAGTACTTCTAGTTAAAACACTGTTGTAAACTCCTTTATTAGAATCGATATTGTTATAATTATAATTACCCCATGATCCTCTCCAGTTCATTCCCATATCCCAGTTTTTATAAGATATGCTTGTGTTGAATGCATAAAACACATCAGCAGCTGGTTTATGAAAACGGTATTTATCATCACTATTAATGATACCATCTTTATTTCTGTCAATAAAAACCCCCTCAAGTGGTTTTCCATCAGCTCCATAAGCTTGTTCGTAAACAAAAAATGAACTTGGTGCATAACCTACTTGATGACTTTGGATATAATTTCCTGTACCGCCATCAATACCTCCTACATCAGTAATACCTGGAGTATTGTCTTGAGTCGTTGTTAACTTAGTGATTTCAGAATTTTGAAAAGTAACGTTTCCACCAACAGTCCATTGGAAATTCTCATTTCTTACAGGAATTACTTCTGCAGCTAACTCAAGTCCTTTGTTATCAATTGTTCCAATATTATAATTATCTTGGTTAGAGAAACCAAAGAAAGATGGATTGTAAGTATACAATAATAAATCTTTGGTAGTTCTTTGATACGCATCAACGCTACCCGTAAATCTATTGTTAAACAATCCAAAATCAACACCTACATTTGCAGTTGTTGTTTGTTCCCATTTTAAATTGCTATTGTAGGCCTCTGGTCTATATGTTGTATAATATGTATCCCCTAATTGATATTGAGCAGAACTATTAGACGCCAAGTACAAAGGAATAGACGGATATGAGTTACCAATATTTTGTTGTCCAGTAATACCCCATCCACCTCTAAGTTTCAAAGTAGAGATACTAGCTACATCTTTTAAGAAGTTCTCTTCGTTTAACTTCCAACCCACAGCAACTGCCGGGAAGTTTGACCATCTGAAGTCTTCAGTAAATCTTGATGTCCCATCTCTTCTATAAGATAAGGTTAGCAAATATTTGTCTGCAATTGTAATGTTAGTTCTGGCAAAGAATGATTGTAAGTTAATACGTGTTGGTGTAGATAGCTCCACATTAGTAACACCTCTTTCCACATTGTAAGAAGATTTATTTTTTGATTCTTTAAAATCTTGATAAGTATACCCTCCTGTTACATCAAACTGTGTATCAATTGCATCTACTTTTTTATTGTAGTTTAAATATAAATCCATTAACTTATTGTCACGAGACTCTATATTTTCATACGTATTGCCATATCCTGAACCCGATAATCCATTACGATAATCTAACGCATTATCTCCATATCCTCTACCACTCATTTGATCATAACCAAAGTTAGCTACCGCTTTTAACTCTGGAAAGAAATGCAACTTATAATCAAACTGAATGTTTCCAATGCTTCTATAAAAACTACCATAGTTGTTTTGTTGTTCAATTTGAGAAACTGGATTAACTCCTGCTAATGAATTTATTTCATCTCCTTCATCACCTTGTTTATACCATTGAAAATAAGTTCCATCAGCATTTTTTACTGGTTGCGAAGGGTCAAAGCTAACTGCTCCACCAATAGCACCATTAGTACTATAATTACTTTTTATTAGCGATGTATTATTATTGATTTCAATTTTCAAATGTTTATCAAAGAAATTCCCTGTTACATTAGCTCCAAGAGTACTTCTTTCCATGTTGTCTCTTTTTAAGATACCATTTAGATTCGCATATCCAACAGACGCTCTATATACTACGTTATCAGTACCACCGCTTAATGCGATATTGTGATCTGTACCAATAGCAGTTCTATAAATCTCATCTTGCCAATCTGTGTCAGCAGTACCTACAAGTGCTTGTTGAGCTGCATTTCCATTAGCCGCAACAAAATCTTTAAATTGTGTACTAGATAACGCATCCACTTTACTGGTAATTTCAGATACTTGAAGATTTCCATTATAACTTACTTGTAATTCACCTGATTTACCTTTTTTAGTAGTAATAATAATTACCCCATTTGAAGCACGTGATCCGTAAATAGCAGTAGCCGAAGCATCCTTTAATACTGAAATCGATTCAATATTATTTTGATTAATGGTACCTAATGGGTTTTTACCACCTTCAACACCTCCACTAGCCACTGGAACACCATCAATAACATATAATGGATCATTACTCGCTGATAATGAAGATCCACTTCTAATTCTAATAACCGGATCAACTCCTGGAGAACCACCTCCGTTGATGATTTGCAAACCTGCTACTTTCCCTTGAATCATTTGATCTGCAGAAGTTACAGGCCCTTTATTAAAATCTTTCGATGTCAATACGGTTACTGCTCCTGTAGCATCTTTTTTCTTAACGGTACCGTAACCCACTTGAATTACTACTTCACTTAATTGATTTGCATCTTCTTCTAATGAAACCGTTACTGATTTTTGACCATCATAGTTAATGACTGTGTTTTTGTATCCAATGAAAGAAAAAACGATTTTAGAACCTTTCTTAGTATTTGGCAATTGAAACTTTCCATCAAAATCCGTTGAAACGCCATTTGTGCTACCTTGTACATTTACATTTACTCCCGGAATGGGCTGCCCTGATGACTTATCAAGAACAGTTCCACTAAGAGTATTCTGAGCCAGAATACTAAAAGGCAGTAATAGTAATAAAAATAACAACTTTTTATAAATTGTTTTCATACTTTTTGTTTAAATTAATTTTTTTTTTGAGTTGTGTTTTTAACATTTAATTTTACTTCGAATGCTAAATTTATATAAATTTTAACAGCCTCAACACGGACTCTATTATATTAGTTTACGAAAACGTGATAGTGTTGAAAACTTTCTCATTTATGTAAATTTTTAGGGGTTAAATTGTCATTAATCAAAACAAATTCTATCTTTATTACGAAAATAATTTTTATCAATATTACAATTATGTAATCGCCAGTAACAAAAAATTTGACGCAAGCAAGCATCAAAAAATAAAAAAGCGATACCACATATAATCACTAAAAAACAAAGTCTAACTATATGAAAAGAAAAGTAACGCTTAAACAAATTGCTAAAGAACTTGACGTTTCAATCTCTACAGTTTCAAAATCATTAAGAAACAGCTTAGAAATAGGAGAAGACACCCGACTAAAAGTGCAGGCTTTTGCCAAATTTTACAACTACAGACCCAACAATATTGCCCTAAGTTTAAAGAACCGAAAAACAAAAACCATAGGAATTATTATACCAGAGATTGTCCATTATTTTTTCTCCACGGTCATCAATGGAATAGAACAAGTGGCTAATGAAAACGGCTACAGTGTAATTATAACCCTATCTGACGATTCCTTTGATAAAGAAGTCCTTAATATGGAAATGCTGGCTAATGGAAGCATTGATGGATTCATTATGTCATTATCAAAAGAAACCCAATTTAAAGGTGATTATCACCATATCACAGAAGTTATCGATCAGGGTATGCCCGTGGTTATGTTTGATAGAGTTTCTAATGAAATCCTGTGCGACAAGGTGATTATTGACGATAAGCTTGCAGCGTATGAAGCCGTTCAAAGCCTTATAGACAAAGACCGAAAAAAAATAGCCTTAGTTACTACAGTTGACTATGTAAGTGTAGGTAAACTAAGAACTGATGGATATACAAAAGCTTTATTAGACAATGGGCTTCCTTTTAATGAGGACCTAATCATTAAAATTGAAGACGTTGATACTTGCGAAATCATCATTGGTAAATTACTGGAAGAAAAAGCAATAGATGCTATTTTTGCCGTTAACGAACTTTTTGCTGTCACTTGTATAAAAGCCGCAAATAAAATGGGCTTAAACGTTCCTAAAGACCTAGCTGTAATCGCATTCACCGATGGAATTATTTCTAAATACTCTACTCCTACTATTACCACCGTGAGCCAAAGCGGTAAAAAAATGGGAAATAAAGCTGCAAAAATGCTTATAGACAGATTAGAGTCAGAGAATGAACATCTAGAAGAAGAAAATTATAAAACTGAAGTTATTGAAACCCATCTTATTGAAAGGGAATCTACCTATAATGGTTAGAAATTAGAAATGAGAGGTTAGAAGTATAGTGTACCGCTAAAATAAAAATCTTTTAACCTTTCAATTAACCTCCAGGATCTCACCTTAAACCTCGTATCTCCACATCTAACTTCACACTTCTAACTGTTAATCTCCCACTTCCTTTCTCGAACATCGATACTATTTTCTATTTTATTCATTACTACAACCTTGTAGTAAAAAAAGTTAGTTTTAATTCGCATCTAAAAAATAAAAGATTGAAATTAATTTTTATATTTACCTCGTCAATACTTTTACTTTTACTTCGAAAAATAAGTTTAGTTTTGATAAGCACAACGCTTATCGTTAATATATAAATTACGATAATGGAAAAGCGTAAATTAAGTTTCTGGCAAATTTGGAACATGAGTTTCGGATTTCTGGGAATTCAAATGGGTTTTGCCTTGCAAAATTCAAACGTTAGTAGAATATTTCAGACTTTAGGTGCCAGTATTGATGACATCCCTATTTTATGGGTGGCCGCTCCTATGACCGGATTAATTATCCAACCCATAATTGGCTATTTTTCAGACAGGACCTGGACAAAATTAGGACGAAGAAAACCTTACTTTTTAGCAGGTGCAATTTTAGCTTCGGCAGCATTATTTATAATGCCCAACTCTCCTGTTTTATGGTTTGCAGCTGGAATGCTCTGGATTATGGACGCATCTATCAATGTTTCGATGGAACCATTTCGTGCTTTCGTTGGAGACAATCTTCCAGAAAAACAACGAACCATGGGATTTGCCATGCAAAGTTTTTTTATTGGAATTGGAGCCTACTTCGCATCAAAACTGCCATTAATCTTTACCTATTTCGGAGTTCAAAACACTGCTCCTCTTGGTATCATTCCTGATTCAGTTAAATATTCCTTCTACTTTGGTGGAGTCGTATTTATTGCAACTGTTCTATGGACTGTTATCACTTCTAAAGAATATTCTCCTGAAGAACTAGAAGCTTTTGAAAAACACAAAGAAACCACATTCATAAAAGAAGAACATTCTGCTGAGTGGTTTGTAACTAACGGACAATCCCATTTAACTAAAGGAATTTTATTCCTAGTGGTGAGCGCATTATTTTCAGCATTGATTTATGAATACGATTTAAAGAAAGACTTGTACGTTCTATCACTAGGACTTATAGGTTTAGGAGGATTGGCAATGTTAGTTTCTGGCATGATGCAAAAAAACAATACAACAGACAATGGATTTGTGACCATCATGAATGATTTTCAGTTTATGCCAAAAATCATGAAACAACTGGCATGGGTTCAATTCTTTTCTTGGTTTGCACTTTTCTCCATGTGGATTTACACGACTCTTGCCGTTACACAACATATTTACGGAACGACAGATACTACATCTGAAGCGTATAATACTGGTGCAAATCAAGTAGGTGAAATGTTTGCTAATTACAATTTAATTGCTGCAATTGCCGCTTTTCTACTACCGGTATTAGCCAAATATACCAGTACTAAATTCACGCATTTTGTTGCATTAGTCTGCGGTGGACTGGGTCTTATATCCATATACTTCATTCAGGAACCAACTGTTTTTATGATGGAATGGCTTCCAATGATCGGTGTTGGAATTGCATGGGCAAGTATTCTGTCTATACCCTACGCAATGTTATCCGGTTCATTACCTTCTAACAAAATGGGCTATTACATGGGAGTTTTTAACTTCTTTATCGTAATCCCACAATTAGTGGCTGCATCTATTTTAGGATTTTTAGTTTCTAAATTTTTTAACAGCGAACCTATTTATGCTCTTTTAATTGGTGGAGTCTCGATGATTCTTGCCGGAATTATTTCTCTGACCATTAATGACGAATCAAAAATTATAATAAATGAATAAGAAAGCATTCATCTTCGACCTTGACGGAGTAATTGTTGACACCGCCAGATATCATTTCTTAGCGTGGCAAAAAATTGCAAATGAATTACAAATTGATTTCACATTAGAAAACAACGAGCTATTAAAAGGCGTAAGTCGAGTACGCTCTCTAGATATTATTTTAGGATTAGGAAACGTGGAAGCTTCGCAAGAAGACAAAAACAGATGGCTAATTGAGAAAAATGAAGAATACTTATCCTATTTAATCGATATGGATCAAAGTGAATTATTACCAGGTGTTTTATCAATGTTACACTACTTAAAAGAAAAAAACCAACCAATTGCTTTGGGATCAGCCAGCAAAAATGCTAGACCTATTTTGGAAAAAACTGGAATAAGACATTATTTTGATGCTATAGTGGATGGAAATGATGTTACTAATGCTAAACCAGATCCAGAAGTGTTCTTGATTGCGGCCAAACTATTAGGTACAAGTCCTGAGAACTCTATTGTTTTTGAAGACTCTGTAGCAGGAGTTCAAGCAGCAAATATTGGAAAAATGACAAGCATTGGAATCGGGGAAGAATCTGTTTTATATGAAGCAAAATACATATTTAAGGATTTCAACCATATAGATAGGAGTTTCATTGAAGGATTAATTAATTAATAAACAGATTAAATAAAGAGAAACAAGAGGTAATAGAAACTGTCGTCTATTTTCAACAACTGTAAACTTCTAAACCTTATACTTTTTAAACTTTAAACAAAAGAAAAGAATGAACCAAGATTATATAAAACCAGACAATTGGTCCATCATTGAAGAAGGATTTGATGCAGAAAGCGTAAAATCTTCTGAAAGCCTTTTTAGCATTGGTAATGGTGCGATGGGACAACGTGCCAATTTTGAAGAAAATTATACAGGTGAAACTTTCCAAGGAAGTTATATTGCGGGAATTTATTATCCAGATAAAACCAAAGTCGGATGGTGGAAAAATGGCTATCCAGAATATTTTGCCAAAGTATTAAATGCGCCAAACTGGATTGGAATTGAAATCGAAATAAACGATGAAACTTTCGACCTCAATACCTGCACCGAAATAAAAAACTTCCGTCGTGAATTGAATATGAAAGAAGGTTGGTACAGCCGTTCTTTTGAAGCAAAATTAAAAAACGGAACTGAAATCGCTGTGAATGTGGTGCGTTTTCTTGCTTTAGATTTAGACGAAGTGGGTATTGTCAATTACGAAATCACTCCTTTAAATAAGGATGCAAAAATCGTGTACAAACCCTATATTGATGCGGGTGTTACTAACGAAGACGCGAACTGGGATGAAAAATTCTGGGAACCGCTTGAAGTAAAACACACCGGTAACGAAGCATTTGTAACTGCACAAACGTTTAAAACGCATTTTAAAGTGACTACTTTTATGCAAAATAGCATTTTAGAAAACGGTAAGAACTTAAACCTTTCACCTACAAATTTTAATACCACGACTGATAAGATCCAGAGTATTTATGCAGTAATTGTAGCAAAAGGAAAAACCTCATCTATTCAAAAAATAGGTGGATACACTGTTTCTTTAAACCACAGCAATACACAATCTGCAGCTGAGAAAGCAATTCAAGCGGCATTAGCAAAAGGATATAATCAATTATTGGAAGACCAAATTGCTGCTTGGGCAAAAATTTGGGAGATGTCTGACATCACTATTGAAGGGGACGTAAAAGCACAACAAGGAATTCGTTTCAATATTTTTCAATTAAACCAAACGTATTTAGGTAAGGACAGCCGATTGAATATTGGTCCAAAAGGATTCACTGGCGAAAAATATGGAGGATCAACTTATTGGGATACCGAAGCCTATTGCATTCCGTTTTATATGGCAACAAAAGATCAGCAAGTTGCACGGAATCTTTTGACGTACCGCTACAACCAATTGGACAAAGCAATTGAAAATGCGCAAAACAATCTAGGTTTTAAAGACGGAGCTGCTCTCTACCCTATGGTAACTATGAATGGTGAAGAGTGCCATAACGAATGGGAAATCACGCATGAAGAAATTCATAGAAATGGCGCGATCGCTTTTGCTATTTTTAACTACCACCGTTTTACTGGTGATTACTCTTATATTCCTGAAAAAGGATTAGAAGTTCTAATTGCCATTGCACGTTTCTGGCACCAAAGAGCTAATTTCTCTAAAGACAAAAATCAATATGTAATCTTAGGAGTTACTGGACCCAATGAATATGAAAACAACATAAACAATAATTTCTACACAAACTATATTGCAAAATGGTGTATTGATTATACGTATGAACAACTTCAGAAAGTTTCATTAGAATTCCCGTCAGATCACAAACGAATTATTGAGAAAACAAAACTGGCTGAATCTGAATTGAAAGAATGGAAAAAAGTAGCTGACAACATGTATTTTCCGGTTTCTAAAGAACTAGGTGTATACTTGCAACAAGATGGCTTTTTAGACAAAGATTTAGTTCCAGTAAAAGATTTGGATCCGGCACAACGACCAATTAACCAAAAATGGTCTTGGGACAGAGTATTACGTTCTCCTTATATCAAACAAGCTGATGTATTGCAGTGCTTTTACTTCTTTGAGGAACATTTCTCTAAAGAAGAATTGAAACGCAACTTCGAATTTTATGAATCCTTTACCGTTCATGAAAGTTCACTTTCTCCATGTGTGCATTCTATACAAGCGGCTTCATTAGACAAGATGGACATGGCTTATACTTTTTACTTACGAACATCACGTTTAGATCTAGATGATTATAACAAAGAGGTTGAAGAAGGCTGTCATATCACCTCTATGGCTGGAACTTGGATGAGTATTGTTGAAGGTTTTGGCGGAATGAGAGTCAAAAACGACACTCTTAGTTTTTCTCCAAAAATTCCAAAAGAATGGGAAGGATATTCCTTTAAAATCAATTTTAGAAATCAAATTATAACAGTGGCAATCACTCATGTTGAAACTACATTTTCAGTAGATGGAACTAAAGATTTAGCCATTTTAGTGAACGAAAAAAAGATTACGGTATCGCCAAATAGTCCGATTGCTGTACCTCAAAATTAATTGTAAAGAACTTGTAGACAACTCTTTCATTTAATTACAAGTCCTCTGTGGCTAACAAACAATCCCAATATTCATTGGGATTGTTCAATTAGTTTAAGTTGTACTTTAAAACTATATAGCAATACAGCGACAATAACCCACACATTTCAAGTGGCACTATTCTCTAGTTTAATTGCTTTAAAAAATTTAATAGTAATCATTATGTGCATAAATATGAATAAATTTACCTCGATTTCAATGGGAAACTCCTCTTTTATAAAAATCATTCCCTTAATCCTTTTTTTTATGTCCCTTACCACAAACGCACAAATCGACAGGGTCGAACCTCCTTTCTGGTATGCCGGAATGCACAATCCAGAATTACAGATTATGTTTTACGGTAAAAATATAGCGCAATATGACGTCACAGCTTCTAACTCTATTGCCATCACTGAGCTAAAAAAAACAGAAAACCCGAATTATTTATTTGTTACCATTAATACTAAAAATGTAAGTGCCACCGAAATCATCTTTTCGTTCAGAAATAAAAATCAAATTGCTTTTACACACAAGTACGCGCTGAAGAAAAGAAGAGAAAAATCAGCAGAACGCAAAAGCTTTGACGCATCTGATATGCTATATCTTATAATGCCAGATCGTTTTGCTAATGGCAACCCACAAAATGATAGCAATAGTACAACTGTAGAAAAATACAATCGTGATTTACCTGGTGGAAGACACGGTGGAGACATTCAAGGGATCATAAAAAACTTAGATTACATTTCTTCTCTTGGAGCGACGGCAATCTGGAGTACGCCATTATGCGAGGATGACGACAAAGCCTTTTCCTATCATAACTATGCACAATCTGATGTATATAAAATTGACCCCCGTTATGGAACTAATGATGATTATGTGCGTTTATCATCTGAGATGCATAAAAAAGACATGAAACTAGTAATGGACTATGTTACTAATCACTGGGGAATTGAACATTGGATGATGAAGGATTTACCCACACACGACTGGATTCATCAATTTGAAAACTATACACAAACAAATCACAAACGCTCTACGATAAGCGACATTAACGCTTCAAAAATAGACACAAAGGTTTGTCTTGACGGTTGGTTTGTTCCCTCGATGCCTGATTTAAACCAATCAAATCCTTTGGTATTAAACTACCTCAAACAAAATGCTATTTGGTGGATTGAGTATGCAGATCTAGACGGTTTCAGAGTCGATACGTATAACTATTCTGACCCTGCCGGAATTGCATCGTGGACAAAATCCATCACCGATGAATACCCAAATTTCAACATTGTAGGAGAAATATGGATGCACGATCAGGCTCAAATGGCCTATTGGCAAAAAGACAGTAAAATTGGCGCTATACAAAACTACAATTCGTACTTACCAAGTGTTATGGACTTTACGTTACACGATGCCATTGGTACCGTTTTCAATGAAGATGACGGAACTTGGGACAATGGAATGGTAAAAGTCTACGACAATTTTGCTAATGATTTTTTATATCCCAACATCAATAGCATCATGGTTTTTGCCGAAAATCATGATACCAGCCGAATTAATCACGTATATCAAAATGATTTTAGAAAATACCAAATGACCATGGCTTTAATAGCGACTGTCCGCGGGATACCGCAATTGTACTATGGCAGCGAAATAGGAATGAGCGGCGACAAAGACAAAGGCGATGCTGACATACGTCAAGATTTTCCCGGAGGCTGGTCTGGCGATAAAAACAATGCTTTCACTAAAGAAGGTCGAACTGTTGATCAAAATGAATATTTTGACTTTACTTCTAAATTGTTCCAATGGAGAAAAACAAATGAAGCAGTACATTTTGGAAAAATGACGCATTACATTCCTGAAAACAATGTCTACGTCTATTTTAGATATACTGACAAGAAAACGGTTATGATCATAATAAACAATAGCAACGAAAATCAAACGATGAATACAGCCCGTTTTAAGGAAAACATAAAAGACTTTACAACCGCGAAAAATATTTTAACAGATTTATCTTTCGAAATCTCTACAGAAATTAGTTTGGAAGCAAAGTCAGTTGTAATTTTAGAATTAAAATAAAGCACATCAAAACTGATGTAACAAACACATCACAAAAATCAGTTCAACAATAATGAAAAAATATTCAAGCGTAGTACTACTGTTAACCTTATCTTTCTTTGTGAGCTGTACCACAACGCAACCACTCGCAGAAAAAACAACCAGAAAAAAAGTGCCCTTTGTTTGGGAAGCGGCTTCTGTCTATTTCTTAATGACAGATCGATTCAATAATGGAGACAAAACAAACGATCTCAATTTTGACCGGACAAAAACTGCTGGAAAACTGCGTGGTTTTGAAGGAGGCGATATCAAGGGAATCACAAAAAAAATTGACGAAGGTTATTTCGATAAATTAGGAATCAATGCTATTTGGTTTACACCAATAGTGGAACAAATTCATGATGCTGTAGATGAAGGAAGCGGTTTAAGTTATGGATTTCATGGTTATTGGGCTAAAGATTGGACGGCATTGGATCCTAACTTTGGAACAAAAGCAGACTTGGCAAACTTAGTTAAAAAAGCACATGCGCACGGAATTAGAATTGTTCTGGACGGCGTAATCAATCATACTGGACCCGTTACAGATATAGATGTTGCATGGCCAAATTACTGGGTGCGTACCAGTCCTGTTTGTGATTATAAAAATTATCAAAATACTACTGCCTGTACATTGGTTGCTAACCTTCCAGACATTAGAACAGAGAGTACACAAAATGTTGACCTCCCTCCTTTTTTGATCGAAAAATGGAAAAAAGAAGGACGTTACGACCAGGAAATGAAAGAATTGGATGCGTTCTTCAAACGAACTGGCTACCCCAAGACACCTCGTTATTATATCATCAAATGGTTAACGGATTATATTACTGAATATGGAATCGACGGATACCGTGCCGATACAGTAAAACACACTGAAGAAAGTGTTTGGGCTGATTTCAAAACACAAAGCGACTATGCCTTTGCCACTTGGAAGAAAAACAATCCAACAAAAGTCTTAGACAATAATCCTTTTTACACCATTGCCGAAGTATACAATTATAATATCAGTGCTGGGAAAAATTTTGATTTTGGAGACAAAAAGGTAAATTATTTCGAAAATGGTTTTAACAACATGATCAATTTTGAGTTTAAATATGACGCTCAAAAAGACTATGAATTTATATTCTCAAAATATTCCAAAATCCTAAACGGCGAGTTGAAAGGATATAGTGTTTTGAATTATTTATCGTCTCATGATGATGGTGGTCCATTTGACGCAAAAAGAACCAAAACTATTGAAGCGGGAACAAAACTATTACTTTCTCCAGGAGTTGCGCAAGTGTATTACGGTGATGAAAGTGCCCGTCCTTTAGTCATTGAAGGAACACAAGGTGATGCAACCTTACGTTCATTTATGAACTGGAATGAAATTAAAGTCAATCCTGAAGTTAAAAAGACACTAGCCCATTGGAGAAAACTGGGGAAATTTCGCAAAAACCACCCTGCTATCGGTGCTGGTGTACACAAAGAAATTTCAGCGCAGCCTTATACTTTTTCAAGAACGTATTCTAAAGGAACCTATAATGATCAGGTCTTAATTGGGTTAGATTTACCTATCGGTAAAAAAGTGCTAGAAGTGTCAGCTGTATTTGCAGATGGAACCCGAGTTAGAGATGCTTATTCTGGAAAAACCGCTGAAGTATCTAAAGGTAGAATTAAAATAAAAACTGATTTCGATATCGTATTATTGGAAAAAAGATAAAAATACATTGTTATACAAAAAGCACGAATCGATTCCGGTTCGTGCTTTTTTATTTATGTTACCTTTGTAAAAAATCAATCCAATGTTAAAAATAGGTCATCGTGGCGCTAGAGGTTATGAACCGGAGAATACCCTTATTGGTTTCCAGAAAGCAATTGACCTGCATGTGGATGACATTGAACTAGATGTACATTTAAGTGCAGATGGGGAAATAATGGTCATTCATGACGAGACAATTGACCGAACAACTAATGGAAAAGGTACGATAAACCAACTCACGTTGCAGGAACTGAAACAATTCCAGATTGAGAAAAATCAACGCATCCCGACATTAACTGAAGTATTAAACTTCATTAATCAACGCTGTGATGTTAATATCGAATTGAAAAGTTATGAAACTGCACATAAAGTGGTTGCTTTAATCGAAAAATTCATTGCCGAAAAGCATTGGAATTACAGCCAATTTGTAGTTTCAAGTTTTGATTGGAAGGCATTACAACAAGTTGCTCTTTTAAATTCAGAAATACGTATTGGTGTGCTAACTGAAACGGATTTAGATCTGGCTGTGGCTTTCGCCAAATTTATTAAGGCAAAATCAATCCATCCTGATTTCCATTTGTTAACCGCCGAGAACACGGCTAAACTACAGGAAGAGGGATTCGAAGTTTTCCCTTGGACGGTTAACGAGCAAGACGAAATAAAAAAAATAAAATCATTTAACGTAAACGGAATCATAAGCGATTTTCCAGATAGAATATGAACCAAAATTTTGATATAATAATAGTAGGTGGTGGAGCAGCAGGTTTTTTTACCGCAATTAACATTGTGGAGAAAAACCCAAAACTAAAAGTAGCCATATTAGAACGTGGTGCCGAAGTACTGCAAAAAGTCCGCATTTCTGGCGGAGGGCGTTGCAACGTAACCCACGCTTGTTTTGAACCAAACGAACTAGTGAAGTATTACCCGCGTGGCGAGAAAGAACTTCGTGGTCCTTTTCATCAATTTTGTTCTGGTGACACCATTGAATGGTTTGAGAAACATGGTGTCGAACTCAAAATTGAAGATGACGGAAGAATGTTTCCCGTTTCCAATTCGTCACAAACTATTATCGAATGCTTTTTACAAGCAACACAAAAATTAGGAATCGAAGTCTTGACAGGACAAAGCGTACAATCTATCTTCAAGAAGGAAAATATCTGGAAAATAGAAACCCAAAACGAGAACTATCTTGCCGAAAAATTAATTTTAGCAACAGGAAGCAACCCTAAAATATGGGAAATGTTACAAACTTACGGTCATGCGATTGTAAGCCCAGTCCCTTCCCTATTTACTTTTAACATCAAAGATTCAAGAATCAAGGAATTACCAGGTGTGGCGGCGCAAGTTACCGTTAAAGTAAAAGACACTAAACTCGAATCGACAGGTCCTCTATTAATTACGCACTGGGGAATGAGCGGTCCTGCTGTTTTAAAACTTTCGGCTTGGGGAGCAAGAATATTACATGACAAAAACTATCAGTTTACCATTTTTGTGAATTGGCTAAATGATGTCGATGCTAGTGATGCTGAGAAAAAACTAAAAGAACTAAAACAAGAACACGCCAAAAAAGCGGTATCTAAGAAATCACCTTTTGACTTCCCAAATCGTTTGTGGGAAAGCTTAGTGCTGGCTTCAGGAATAGAAACCGAAACCAAATGGGCTGATTTATCGAAAGCGCAATTGCAAAACCTATCGAATCAATTGACGAACGGTACTTTTCAAGTAAACGGAAAAAGCACCTTTAAAGAAGAATTTGTTACAGCCGGTGGAATTGATTTGAAGGAAATCAACTTCAAAACCATGGAAAGCAAACTACACAAAAATCTTTATTTCGCAGGAGAAATAGTGAATATTGACGCCATTACGGGCGGATTTAATTTCCAGAATGCGTGGACAAGTGGGTTTATTCTGGCGAATAGCATTTAGTTTTCATCTTCCATTTAATACCTTACATAGGAATCACTTATTTTAAAAAAACTAGTGATTCCTATGCGAAAAAGATATATTTTTGAGTTAGCAAACAATAAAATTTGATTCATTTATAAATATATCGTGAAAATGAAAAATAGAATTACACTTAAAAAATTATTTGTTCCTTTTAGTTTTTTTATTCTTTTTCTATTTATAACTGCTTGTACCTGCGATGACGACAAAGTAGATGACGACCAAAAATGTATTGAAGGCCAAATTTTAAACATACCAGATCCAGTTTTCAAAGCAAAGCTATTAGCTTCTACATCTTCTAATTTAATTGTTGGAAGCTTAATAAATGAAAGCATTAAAATAGACGAAAATAATGACGGTGAAATCCAAGTTTGTGAAGCAGAAAAAGTGGGCTATTTAGACCTTCGCAAATCAGGAATTACATCATTGGAAGGAATTTCGGCATTTAAAAATCTTATTATAATTCGTTGTGACGATAATGAACTAAAAACATTAGACCTGTCTAACTCGCCAAACTTAGAACAAATACACTGCAACAACAATCTATTAACAGCTTTAAATCTTAAAGGATTAAGTCGTTTACGAATTATTTATTTTCAACATAACCAAATCTCTTCGCTGAATATTACAGGCGCCAATAATATTGCTCGTTTGGAAGGTGCTTACAATTCACTAACAGAAATATCATTACTGCAACTAAAAAAATTAGAGTATTTATATATTTCTAATAATAAGTTAACAAATTTAGATGTACAAAACCTGGAAAATCTCATCTCTCTAAATTGCACTGAAAATAATTTAAAGACAATAAATGCTACCAATTGTATTAAGTTATTTGGTTTAGAATGTAATAGAAACCAAATAACCGCATTAACACTCAAAAATTGTAAAAACTTGAAAAATTTAGGTTGTTGGGGCAATAATTTGACATCACTTGACACTTCAGATTTGGTTGAGCTTTTTAATCTTGATTTAACCAACAATAAAATGATTAACTTAGATTTGAGAAATTCAAAAAAAATTGAATACCTATCTTGTTCAGTAAACAAATTAGAATCTTTAATTATAAAAAACGAAAGTAATTTCAGAAGCTATTCCATAGAAAATAACCCAAATCTAAAATATATTTGTTGTGATTCAAGCGAAAAAGACGAAGTCTTAAGTCATGTTGCATTACATGGTTATAATTGTAGCGTAGTAACTGATTGCTTTTAAAAGTTATTCCCGTAAAAAACCTATTTAACAAAACGAATCTCGCAATAATTAACAAGATTTTACATATTTACTAAGCTTTCATTAAGACGAATCTAATAAATTTACTATCAAGTTATTAGATTCGAAACCTATGAAAGTAAAACTACTCAGTGCACTAATTCTATTCACTTCTCAATTTAGTTTCTCACAAACAATTAAAGGTAAAGTAGTCTTTAATAATTATGCAATTCCTAAAGTCGAAGTCGTTAATTCTAGTACAAAAACACTTGCAGTTTCTGATGCAAATGGAGAATTTTCAATTATTGCAAAAGCGAATGATATACTAGTATTTGTATCTAAAGAACACGAGCTAAAAAAAATAACACTTACTCCTGAAACAATTAGTAATACGCCGCTAATCGTTGAATTATCATTAAATGCAGAAGAACTAAACGAAGTTCTTATCACAAATACCCCAGCAATTACCTTATCAGCTGCCCCAGAAGTGGAACAAGTACAAAGAGATGAGATCGCGGCAGATAGAGCTGATAAAATTTTAAAGCCTCTAATGATTGATGATTTAAATATAAATAAAGGACTGAATATAATGCGAATAGGAGGATTTGTTGCAAGTCTACTTAAAAAAGAGAAAGAGGAAGTCAAAAAAGCAGTTCCTGAAATTGAATTTTCTACACTGGCAAAAAACAGTTACGACCAAAAATTCTATCTCAAAACCTTAAAGCTACAAGCTGATGAAATTGAGCTGTTCCTTCAGTTCTGTGAAGCAGACCCCAAATCAAAAATAGTTGCAGCAAACAACAATACGCTAAGTACAATGGATTTTTTATTCTCCAAAATTACGGAGTTTAAAAAGTTCGCTGCTTCAAAAAAGTAAATTCCTTTTCATCCCGTTGAACGAACTGATTAGTACTTATTCAACCACCCAACACTTGCATTTACTACCATAGTACAACCTATCAAACCAGCTGACAAATGGAACTGTTGAAATAAATGGTAAAAGTACTTTTAAAGAAGAATTTGTTACTGCCGGTGGAATAAATTAAAAGGAAATCAACTTTAAACCATAGAAAACAAGCTACCCAAAAAAAATTATTTTACCGGAGAAATTGTGAATATCGATGCAATTACTAGATGTTTTAATTTTCAGAATACGTGGACAACCGGATTTATTCTCGCGAGTAGTAGCTAGTATCAATATTTAAGATAAATAATTAACAAGAATTTACATGTTTACTAAGCTTTCATTAAGACGAATCTAATAAATTTACTATCAAGTTATTAGATTCGAAACCTATGAAAGTAAAACTACTCAGTGCACTAATTTTATTCACTTCTCATTTTAGCTTTTCACAAACAATTAAAGGCAAAGTCATATTTAATAATTATGCAATACCTAAAGTTGAAGTCATCAATGCGAATACAAAAATACTTACAGTCTCTGATGCAAATGGAGACTTTTCAATTATTGCAAAAACGAATGACATCCTAGTATTTGTATCTAAAGAACATCAAGTAAAAAAAATCACACTTAACCCCAAACTATTCACCAAAGACGAATTAGTCGTTGAATTAATTCTAAAAGCCGAGGAATTAAACGAAGTGGTCATTACAAATATGCCATCTATTAAACTAAGTATGGATGACACATGGGAACAAAAAAAGATTGACCAATATGCAATAGAAAAAAATGCAACCACTCCAAAAGTTATTGGTGTTAATATGGGAACAATTGAAAACGGAATGGATCTGAAGCGAATTGGCGGTATGGTTTTAGGTCTATTTATAAAAGAAAAAGAGGAAGTCAAAAAAGCACTTCCTGAAATTGAATTTTCCACACTGGCAAAAAAAGACTTCGCCCAAAAATTCTATCGTGAAAATTTAAAGCTACAAGCTGATGAAATTGAACTATTCCTTCAGTACTGCGAAGCAGATCCTAAATCAAAAATAGTTGCTGCAAACAACAATACGCTGAGCACGATGGATTTTTTATTCGCCAAAAACACGGAGTTTAAAAAGCTCGCTACTTCAAAAAAATAATTTGCTTTTCCATCTCTTTATACAAAGTGATTATTACTTATTCAACCACCAAATACTTCCATTTAATACAGCAGCAAAACTTACCCAAGCCAAATACGGTATAAATAAATAACCAGCGATTTTATTAATTTTAGAAAACTGAAGGTAGGTTTCATAAATCATCAACCAAAGAACAATAATTTCCAGTCCTGCTAACATAGGGTTGTGCAAGCCAAAGAATAAATACGACCACAGCGCATTTAGTGCTAATTGTATTGCAAAAACAATTAATGCTTTCTTTACATTTTCTTTATCTGATTCCATACGATCCCAAACCAGTCCGGCAGCAATTCCCATCATAATATACAACATACTCCACACTGGCGCAAAAATCCAATTTGGAGGGTTAAAACTTGGCTTTATCAATGTTGGATACCAGTCTAAAATGGCAGAACGAGTCGAATTTCCAGAAAAATAACCAATCGCAAGACAGGTAACAACAACAGTAAGTATTTTGGTAAGCTTATTCATTTTGGTTTTCTATTTGCGCCAAAAATAGTCAAACTTCAGCATATTTAAAATTAAAATCCATCAATGTATGCGTTTCAAAAAAATAATACAAGGAACGTATAAACCAAAAAAGTATCTTTGCGTAAATTTTATATTTCATGTTGACAACAAACGATTTTATCCCTAAAGCTTATTCTCATAATATAGAAAGTGGTACGTTCCATTGGAGTGCTCCCAGCAATATCGCTTTGGTGAAATATTGGGGAAAAAAAGACAATCAAATCCCAGCTAATCCATCGGTGAGTTTTACCTTGAACAACTGTAAAACTGTTACTACGCTAGCTTTCACCAAAAAAGACATTTCAACTACGCTCAATGCGGCAAATAATACTTTTTCGTTTGATTTACTTTTTGAAGGCAAACCAAAAGAAGATTTCAAGCCTAAAATTGCAAAATTCTTAGAGCGAATCGAAATCTACTTGCCTTTTTTGAAAGAATATCATTTTACTATAGACACTCAAAACACCTTTCCTCATAGCTCTGGAATCGCTTCATCAGCATCTGGAATGGCGGCTTTAGCGATGAACTTTATGAGTTTAGAAAAAGAGTTGAATCCGGAAATGTCGCAAGAATACTTTTATCAAAAGGCTTCTTTTTTGGCAAGATTGGGGTCAGGAAGTGCTTGCCGAAGCGTAAAAGGACAAGTAGTGGTTTGGGGAAACCAAGCTAATATTAAAGGAAGCTCTGATTTATATGGAGTCGAATTTCCAAATCCCATTCACGAGAATTTCAAGAATTACCAAGATACTATTCTACTAGTTGACAAAGGCGAAAAACAAGTTTCGAGCACTGTAGGTCATGATTTGATGCACGATCATCCCTATGCTGAAAGACGATTTGCCCAAGCGCACGAAAACCTAGACAAACTAATTGCGATTTTTGAAAGCGGGAATTTGGAAGAATTTATTAAAGTAGTCGAAAGCGAAGCCTTGACTTTACATGCGATGATGATGACATCAATGCCGTATTTTATTTTAATGAAACCAAACACTTTGCAAATCATTAATGCGATTTGGAAATTCAGAAATGACACTAAAATCCCAGTGTGTTTTACACTCGATGCCGGAGCAAATGTCCATGTATTGTATCCCGAAAACGTTAGCGAAAAAGTTTTGCAATTTATTCAGGACGAATTAGTTGGCTTTTGCCAAAATGGGCAGTACATTTGTGACGAAATTGGAAATGGAGCTGTATCTAATTAATTCCATTTTTTTGCTTACCTTTATATTCAAAGCATTGAATTTATGGATATTCCAGTAGAAAAATTAGAAATAATTAAATTATTGATAGAAACCAATGATAGTTCTATTGTTGAAGCCATAAAAAACATTTTCGAATTGCATAAAAAAACGGTTTGGAACGAATTGTCTCCTGAACAACAAGAAGAAATTGAGTTTAAGATTCTGGAAGAGAATCGAGGAGATCAAGTAGAATTATAAAAAATAATACCAATATAATTACCAACCCCAAATTGATAATTCACGAAAATATGAAAGGACCTTTATTTTACTCAAAAATATTACTCTTTGGAGAATACGGAATTATTCGTGACTCGAAAGGGCTTTCGATTCCTTATAACTTTTATAATGGCGCATTGAAAAGAGATGAAGATCCATCTCCCCAAGCGATTGCATCTAATGCAAGTTTGAAGCGTTTTGCTGATTATCTTGAAACAATGCAAAACGAGCAACCGGAGTTGGCAACTTTTGATTTAGCTGAATTAAAAAGCGATATTGAAACAGGAATGTATTTTGACTCTAGCATTCCACAAGGATATGGTGTAGGAAGTAGTGGTGCTCTAGTAGCAGCTATCTACGACAAATATGCTCAAAACAAAATTACTGTTCTTGAGAATTTGACACGCGAGAAACTATTGCAATTAAAAAATATATTCTCTCAAATGGAAAGCTTTTTTCACGGAAAAAGCTCAGGATTAGATCCTTTAAACAGCTATTTAAGTATACCAATATTAATTAATTCTAAAGATAATATTGAAGCCACTGGCATTCCAAATCAAATTTTGGATGGAAAAGGCGCTGTATTTTTGTTAGATTCAGGAATTGTTGGAGAAACGGCCCCTATGGTGAGTATCTTCATGGAAAACCTAAAAGACAAAGGCTTCCGTACCATGCTAAAAAATCAGTTTGTAAAATATACTGATGCTTGTGTAGAAAATTTCCTTGGCGGAGACATGAAAGCATTGTTTATGAATACTAAAAAATTATCAAGCGTAGTTTTGAATAATTTCAAGCCTATGATTCCAGAACAATTCCATGCTATTTGGCAAAAAGGAATTGATACTAATGATTACTACCTAAAATTATGTGGTTCTGGCGGAGGTGGTTACATCTTAGGTTTTACCGAAGATTTAGAACGCGCTAAAGTTTCCTTGAAAGACTATAAACTAGAAGTAGTGTACCAGTTTTAATTGGCAATAAAAAATCTATTTAAAGCTTAAAATCCCTCGTGATTTTAAGCTTTAATCTTTTAAAAAAATACCATGTTAGGCAGAAAGCAGAAGCTTTTAATAATGAAGATCGTAAGTTTATTCTCGGTGGTAAGAGGGTATAATATTCCTATTATTATTTTGGCGCAATACCTTTCAGCCATTTTTATCCTAGCTCCTGAAAAAAGAGCACTCGCTGTACTACTCGATTTCAACTTATTCATTCTTGTCTTTGCTTCCTCGTTAACAATTGCTTCAGGCTACATCATTAATAACTTTTATGACAGCCGAAAAGATTTGATTAACCGTCCTAATAAGTCTATGCTTGACCGACTGGTTAGCCAGAAAACAAAACTTACCGTGTACTTTTCGCTGAATTTCATTGTAGCCATAATGGCTCTATTTATATCATGGCGTGCTTTTTTATTCTTTTCAGCGTACATCTTCTTGATTTGGTTTTACTCGCATAAAGTAAAAAGATACCCCGTAATAGGAAATCTAACTGCTGCTTTACTAGCTGTTATTCCGTTTTTTGCAATATTGTTGCATTACTATAACGATCTTACTTTTGAAGAATTCGAAAATTACAAAGGACATTTCGCTGTTATTTTTGCCCACGCTAGTTTTCTTTCGCTATTGATTCTCATACGTGAAATGATCAAAGATTTAGAAAATATAAAAGGGGACTTGGCTAATGATTACAAAACGATTCCCATTGTCTATGGCGAAATACTTTCTAAAAAAATAATAACAGCCCTAATAGTGCTAACCATCTTACCTGTTTATATGCTGATCGAAATTTATGATGTGGGTTACATGGATATTTATTTTTACTTCAGCTTCATTGTCTTGATTTTCTTTGTCCTTTACTTGTGGAAGTCCACTAAAAAGGAACAGTACCTATTACTTCACAACGTACTTAAATTCTTGATTGTCTCTGGTGTCTTTTGCATCGTGTTGATTAACCCCTCCGTATTATGGAGTGGAAAGAAACTATTACTGCTTATATAAGCGAAAATCACCGCTTTAAAACCTGATTTTTCTATTTTTCTTACCCTGATTGAAATAACATCCTGTTTATCCTGAACTTGTTTCCGGATTCTGAAACAAGTTCAGAATAAAAAGATATACTGCCCCAACGCTTCGGGAGTGGAATCAGCTCCAAGAAAACAAAATAAAAACTTATTAATTAGATAGTTACCGTTTTATAATTGCCTTATATCGATTAGCAATAATATAAATACTATCTTTGCACAAATTATGGAATATTATGAATAATAAGGAAGGCAATAATAAAAAAAGCGGTGCTAGACCAACGAGTTCTAGACCTAGCTCTAATAAGCCAAAACCTGCGATGCAAAAAAGGGCACAAGGGCCAAAAAAAGTAAAAATAAACACTAAAGTTGCAGAAGTAGTTTCTGACAAGGTTGAAAAAAAACCGAATCAGGCACCTAAGAGACCTAAAGTTAAAGACGAAATTCGTTTGAATAAATATATCGCCAATTCTGGTGCTTGCTCACGTCGTGATGCTGATATTTACATTCAATCCGGAAACGTAAAAGTAAATGGAATCCCTGTTGTTGAAATGGGATACATGGTTAAACCGGGTGATGTAGTGAATTTTGACGGAGCAACTTTGACTCCTGAGAAAAAAGTTTACATTTTATTAAACAAGCCTAAAAACTTTACGACAGCACTTGATGAAGGTCAGGAATTTCGTAATGTTTTAGAATTAGTAAAAGGTTCTACAACTGCAAAAATTGGAGCTGTAGGAAGAATGGATAAAAACACAACTGGTCTTTTATTGTTTACAAACGATACAGACATGTTGCGTAAATTCACTTTACCAAGCCAAAAATCATCTAAAATTTACCACGTATCTTTAGACAAAAACCTGAAATTTGAAGATTTAGAAAAAATCAACAAAGGGTTAACTCTTGATGGACACCGTGTTTTTGTAGAAGACATAAGTTATATTGAAGGAGAAGCTAAAAGCGAAATAGGATTGAAATTAAGATCATCAAATGTAAAAGTAGTTCGTTCTATTTTTGAACATTTTAGTTATGATGTTTTAAGAATTGACAGAGTATCGTTTGCAGGTTTGACTAAGAAAAACCTACCAAGAGGAAACTGGAGATTGCTTACTGATCAAGAAATCATCAACTTGAAAAACGTATAATACTTCATTGAAATTATTACATAGAAAATCCCGTTCGTGACAAACGAATGGGATTTTTTTAATTAAATATACAAAGCCTACACCATGACGCCAGAAAAATTACAATCAATTGCATTTAAATGGTTTGAGACTTTCAACAATAAAGAATTAGAAAAACTCTTAGCTTTATACGATGAAGATGCCGCGCACTATAGTCCGAAACTAAAAATCCACAAACCGGAAACAAATGGTATTGTAAAAGGAAAACAAGCATTACGCGAATGGTGGCAGGATGCTTTTGAGCGTTTACCTACCTTAAACTACAAAGTGACTTCACTTACCGCAAACGGCGACCGCGTTTTTATGGAATACATAAGAACAGTAGATGGAGAAGATGAAATGCTTGTTGCAGAAGTATTAGACATAAGAGAAGACAAAATTGTTGCTTCAAGAGTATATCACGGATAAAAATATAATTTATATTCTAAAATTCCATTTCGATCTAGTCGAAATGGATTTTTTTTTATAACACTACTTCAATAGTCTCATAAAAGGCTTTCATCGTAAATTATAGCAAATAATTGCCTAATTTTGAATATCCATATCTCTCTTAAATTTTGTCAATTAAAGGCTTTCATTCAAAATAGAATAATGCGTACACTCTCTCTTAATTTATTTGTACTACTGTTAATTTCATTTGCAAGTTGCCAGCAAAAGGAAAAACCAAGTGCTATAGCCAAAAAAAATATTTTTACCAATACACAAAACCAAACACGAGATTCACTAAGTATCAATTTAATAGATTTGCAAAAGCTTGGTAAATTAAAAAAAACTCAAGTAGTAACCGTAGCTAACGACCCCGTTTACCACAGCACAAAACACTACAATGCACTTCCTTTTCTCGATTTACTAAATAGCTACACTGCTATAAAAAACATAGACATTAATAAATATCAAATTGTCTTTGAATGCGAAGACGGATACAAACCGATGATGCCCTTGCAACAATTTCTTTCGGTAAAATCATTTCTTGCCGTTAGCGATGTAGACGCACCAAAAGGACAATTATGGTCAAAAATCACTAAAGACGGACACGAAATGAATGCGGCTCCTTTTTATTTAGTTTACCAAGGGGCGTCCACAAAAGACACCGATCTAAAATGGCCTTACAACCTTATAAAAATACACCTTGTCGCTAACAGTCAAAATATCGCTTTACTGTTCCCCAAAGATGACGCTAAGGCTCAGCTAGGCTTTGAATTATTCAACAAAAATTGCGTCACTTGCCATTCCATTAATAAGACTGGAGGAAATATGGGACCGGAATTAAATTACCCGAAAAGCGTAACCGAATATTGGGACAAAAAACAATTAAAAGAATTCATCAAGAATCCCGCTTCCTTTAGGAATGGAGTAAAAATGCCAATTCCTGCAAACGTCACTGCAAAAGACATAGATGAAATTGTCTATTATTTAGAATACATGGCAAACCATAAGCTATAAAACCACATTAAATTCAGAAAGAGTTTTTTAAAAAAACAACTTCATTTTTAGATATCAAAATAGCTTCTCACTTTATAAGCTGGAAAAACCGGTCAAATTGACCACCCAATTCCAGTGCAAATTGACCACCAGTTCCGGAGTAAACTGACCACCCTAT